>JBIOZN010000232.1:0-19566 GCA_044871175.1 Acidimicrobiales bacterium
CGCCGGTCGATCCGACCACGGCGCCCCCGCCGGTCGGCTCGTTCAGTTGATCCATCGGTTCCCTCCACAGGTGGGGTCGTCGATGCGAGTCGCTGCGCGCCCGCCGTCAGCGTCCCTACCCGGGCCGGCGCGTTCACAACCGGACGATGCCCTCGCGGGCTAGGCCTCGTCGAGGGCCGCTTGCAGCTTCTCCTTGGTCATCGAGGAGCGGCCGGGGATGTCCTTTTCGCGGGCGCGCTCGAGCAGCTCCTGCTTGGTCGGCTCGCCGCTGGTGCCGCCCTTGCTCGCCCTGCCCTTGCCGCCCGGCGCCGACCCCTTCTGCTTGGCCTCGGCCACCGCCGCGCCCATCTCCTCGCGCTCGTCGGCCCCCAGCTTCTCGGCCAGCTGCGGGAAGGTCTCCTGCTCCTCTTCGTGCACGTGGTGCTCGATGCCCGCCTTCACCATGTCGAGGGCGGCCCCGAAGCCGGGCTGGCCGACGAGCGACGCGAGCTTGTCGAGGCCCTCCCGGGCCAGGCCGTGCTCGACCTCGGCCTCCTCGACGTCCTCCTCGTCGACCTCGCGCGCCACGACCGGGTACACGAGGCTCTCCTCGATGTCCATGTGCAGCCGCAGGCTCTGATCGAGACGCTCGACGAGGGGCTCGCGCTCGTCCTCCTCGGCCTCCGCGATCTGCGCGAACAACTGCTCGACCTCACGGTGGTCGGCCGTCAGGATCTGGATGGGGTCGGGCACGGTGCCTCCTTTGGTTGCGGGCGGGAGTACCCACGCGCCGGCCAACGTCATGCTCGCCGCCCCGTTCTGGCAGAAGCGGGCCGGCGCTGAGCAGGGCCGGTGAGTGAGATCTTCTGCCAGAACGACGCGACCCCAGGCGATTGCGGCGCGGGTGTGAGCACCTCGCCGCCGCCGTGGCCGAGCAGCAGCGTCCCCGGCATCACGAGCAGGCCGTCAGGCCGTGGCGCGAGCGGCCACGCGCTCGATGAGGCGCGTGGTCGAATGCCCCGCCACGCGTGGCAGCAGGACGATCTCGCCGGCCCACTGGGCCAGGGTGGCCGCCTCGGGCAGCGTGGCGCCCCGATAGTCGTCCCCCTTGGCGAACAGCTGTGGCCGGATGCGCTCGAGGGCGGCGCACGGGGTGTCCTCGTCGAAGACCTCGACGGCGTCCACGCACCCGAGCCCGAGCAGCACCGCCGCCCGGTCGGCCTCCCGGTTCACCGGCCGGGGGCTGCCCTTGAGCCGGCGTACGGAACGGTCGGAGTTCATGCAGACGACGAGGACGTCGCCCATCCGCCGCGCCGCCTGGAGCAGGGCGACGTGCCCGGCGTGGAGCAGATCGAAGCAGCCGCCGGCGGCCACCACGGTGCCGCCGCGCCGGCGCACGTCGGCGGCGAGGGCGGCCGCCGCTGGTGCTGGTGCCGGCCCCGAGGCGGCCAGGTCGAGCCCGGGCGCGGCACCGGGCGCGGCGCCCGGTCGGCGAGCGGCTACGTAGGCGGTGGCCATTTGCACGGCCTCGTGCAGCGCGTCGAGCCGGTCCTGGCCCCGGGCCCGGGCCAGCGCCAGGGCGCCGGCCAGCAAATCGCCGGCGCCGCACGCGTCGCCGTCGGCGGCCCGCGTGGGCACGAGCGCCGGGGGGCCGTCACCGTCCACCAGCAACGCACCCCGGTCGCTGGCCGTGACCGCCACTGCCGACCGCCAGCGCTGGGCCAGGTGGCGTCCCCAGGAGGCCAGCGTGCCGATCTCGCTGGAGGGCTGCGCCGGTGCCGCTTGGGGCGACGGGGCCGACGCCAGATGCGGGCCCAGGGCGGCGAAGCGAGCGGCCTCGTGCTCGTTGGGGGTGACCAGGTCCAGACCGGCCACCGGGTCGCCGCCGCGCACGTGAGGGTCCCACACCACCGGGACGCGCCGGGCGGCGGCCGCGATGGCCTGGCGCACCTCGGGGACGCGGCACAGGCCCCGGCCGTAATCGGAGACGAGCACGGCGTCGGCGCCGGCCAGGGCGGCGGCGGCGGCCTCGGTCCAGGCGCCGACCTCGTCGTCGTGCCCGCCCCGATCGATACGCGCCAGGGCGTGGTCGGACGTGCGCAGCCGGATCTTCTCCGGGGTGGGGGTGGCCAGGCCCAGGTCGACGAGGGCGACGCCGGCGGCCGCCAGCAGGTGGCGTAGCTCGGCGCCACTGGCATCGGGGGCGGTGGCCGCCACCAGTCGCACCGCGGCGCGATCGGGCCGCAGACCGGCGGCCAGGGTGGCGGCCAGGGCGGCGCCCCCGGGTCGGGCGACGTCCTGCACGTCCTCGAGGACCGGAACCGGCCGGTCGGGCGCCACCCGCTCCACGCGGCCGACCAGGTCGCGATCGAGCAGGGCGTCGCCGATGACGGTGAGGACGGCCATCGTCAGTCCCTTCCTGCCTCGAGAGCGTCGAACGCGTCGCAGAGCAGGTGCACCACGACCTGCTGGACCTCCTGCACCACGGCCGCCGAGGCCACCGGCAGGGCCAGCGTGTCGTCGGCCCGCTCGGCCAGCGGGTTGGGGGCGGGCCCGGTGCAGGCCAGCGTGGTGACCCCGAGCGGGCGGGCGGCGGCGGCCGCTTCGAGCAGGTTGGCGCTGCGCCCCGAGGTCGTGAGCAAGGCCAGCACGTCGCCGGCGCGACCGTGGGCGCGCACCTGACGGGCGAAGCAGTGCTCGAAGCCGTAGTCGTTGCCCAGGGCGGTGACGGCGGCGGTGTCGGCGGTGAGGGCGATGGCGCTGTAGGCCGGGCGCTCCCCCTCATACCTCCCCACCAACTCGGCCGTGAGGTGCTGGGCGAGCGCCGCGCTGCCGCCGTTACCGGCCACGAGCAGCCGGCTACCGGCCCGCAGCCGCTGGTGCACCAGGCGCGCCCAGCCCACGATGCGCTCGTACTCGCCGTCCAGTGTCTCGAGGGCGGCGCGCGTGGCGGTGGCGTGCTCGTGCAGCCGGGCGACGAGGGGGCCGGCGGCGGCCTGCCCGTTGCCGTTGCGGTGGGCGGTGCCGTTGCCGTTGGCGTTGGCCGGCGCGGCGGCGGGCGAGACGGGCAGCGCGACGGACGCCGCCCGGACCGCCGGGCGGGGGCGACCGTTCATGCCGGCACACCGCCTGCCGCCGCCGGCGGCGCCACGCGGCGACGCCCGGCCAGCAGCTCTTCGTACACCTCCAGGGTGGCGGTGGCGACCGCCGACCACGTGTAGCGCGAACGCACGCGCTCGACCGCCGCCCGGGCCATCGCCGACCGGCGGCCATCGTCGCCGAGGAGCTCGCGCACGGCGGCGGCGATGCCCTCGGGCCGTTGCGGCGGCACCAGCAGGCCGGTCTCGCCCGGAACGACGGTGTCGAGCAGGCCACCGACGGCCGAGCCCACCACCGGCACCCCCGAGGCCATCGCTTCCAACGGCACGATCCCGAAGGGCTCGTACCACGGCACGCACAGGGCCAAGGAGGCGCCGTGAAGCAACTGGGCCACCCTGCTGCGGTCGAGCGCCCCGGTGAAACGGACCCGCTCGGCGACGCCGGCGTGGGCGGCCACCCGCCGGAGGCGGACGGCTTCGGGGTCGGCGTCCAGCTCGCGCGCCGGAGGGCCCCCGGCCACGACGAGCTCGGCCTCGGGGACCAGCGCGAGAGCGGCGATGGCGTCGGCGATGCCCTTGCGCGGCACGAGGCGCCCGATGGCGACCAGCCGGTGCCGCCCCGGGGCAGGAGGCGGCACGGGGGCGCGAGCCGTCCCCGCGGGGCCCGGACGGAACAGATTCGCGTCCACTCCGCAGGGCACGACCCGGAGACGCTCCGGCGGGGCGCCCAGGGCGAGCAGCTCGCGGACCTCGTCGCGGCAGGTGGCGATGATGGCCCGGGCCTGGGCGGCCACATGCCGCTCGGCCTCGGCCCGCTCGGGCGGGGAGGTGTCGGCGTCGCCCTGGTGGCGCCGCTTCACCACGCCGAGGGCGTGGAAGGTGTGGGCGACGGGGATGCCGAGCCGGGCGGCGGCCCGCAGCGACACCAGGCCCGACATCCAGAAATGGGCGTGCACGACGTCGGGTCGGTCGGCCCGCCAGCTGGCCGCCAGGCCGCGGGCGAGGGCGCCCAGATACGGCACGAGGTCGTCCTTGGGCAGCGGCCGGGGCGGGCCGGCGCGCACCTGGTGCACCACGTACCCGCCGGGCGCGTGCACCCGGGGCGCCACGTGGGGGTCGTCGCGGCGGGTGTGCACCGTGACCCGGCACCCCAGGGCGGTGAGCTCGGTGGCGAGGGCGGCGACGTAGACGTTCTGCCCGCCGGCGTCGGCGCCGCCCAACGCGGCCAACGGGCTGGCGTGCTCCGAGACGAGCGCGACGTGCATCGGGGCTCCCTCCCCCGCCGTCATCCCGAGACCGCCCCGGCGGACACGGCTGGGCGAGCGGGAGCCAGCGCCGCCACTGCGGCGACGACCGCCTCGGGCGTGACCGGATCGAGGCACTGCTGGTGGGGCAACGGGCAGACCTGGGCCCGGCACCCGGCGCAGGCCACGTCCTGGTCGCCCAGCAGCACGTGGGGCACCCCCCATGGCCGCCACCGCCCCGCCGGCACCGTGGGCGGGAACACACACACGACTGGGGTGCCCACGGCGGCGGCCAGATGGGTCGGGCCGGTGTTGCCGCACACGACCGCCTCGGCGCCGCCGAGGAGGGCGGCGAGCCCGCCGAGGGTCTGCGGGTCGGCGCGCACCTCGGCGTCGAGCGCGGCGCCGGCGACGCGCGCGGCCAGATCGGCCTCCCCGGGCCCGGCGGTGACGACGACCCGGCGGCCGGCGGCCACCAGGGCGGCGACGACGGCCGCCCAGCGCGACGCGCTGAGCGTGCGGGCGGGGACGCTGGCCCCCGGGTGCACGACGACGTAGGGCGGCCCAGCGGGGGGCCGCGCAGGCAGGCGGGCGGCGTCGACGGCCAAGGTCAGGTCGTCGCCCGGTTCGTGGTGACCGAGGCGGGCGACGACGGCCAGGTGGCGTTCGACCTCGTGCATGTCGGGGTCGCCTCGCACCGCGTCGTCCAGCAGGCTGCCGGGGTACTCATGACTGACCGCGGTGATGCGGGGGATGCCCGCCATCCGCAGCACCAGGGCCGTGGGCAACGGGCTCTGGTGGGACGACCCGAGCACGGCGGCGGCCGAGAAGCGCCGCGCCCGCAACGTGTGCACGAGCTCGTACAGCTCGGCCTCGACCACGGGCGGTGCGCCGGCGTCGATCCAGGGACAGGCGAACACCAGCACCTCCTCGACGCCCGGCAGCAACCGGGCGGCGGCCTCGCCCCGAGGCCCGGCCAGGAAGGTGACACGGGCCTGGCGCGCCAGCACCCGGACGGCCGGACCGGTGAGCAGGACGTCGCCGACGCTGTCGAGGCGGGTCACGAGGACGCGCTCGCGCCGGGCCGGAGCGATTGCCGTCATACGGCCAAGACGAGGCGCACGGCCTCGGCGAAGGTGGCCGCGACGACCGGTGCGGCCACCACCTCCTCGGGGCGGGTCACGCTGGTGGGCACCAATACGGCTTGGGCACCAGCGGCGGAGGCGGCGGCCACGTCGGCGCCGGTGTCGCCGATGACCACGCAGCGCTCGGGGGGTACCCCCAGTCGAGCGGCCGCCTCGAGCACGAGGCCGGCGGCGGGCTTGCGGCACGAGCAGCCGTCGGCGGGGCCGTGCGGGCAGACGGCCACGACGGGAAAGGGCCCCAGCACCTGCTCCACCCGCCCGTTCACCGCGGCCAGGTCGGTGGCGGTGAACCGTCCCAGCGCCAGCCCGCTCTGGTTGGTGACGATGGCGACGGGGAGGCCGGCGGCGCGCAGCGCGCCGAGGGCGGCGGGCACGCCGGGCACGACTTCGACGCGCGCAGGATCGCCGTTGTAGGGGACGTCCACGACGAGGGTTCCGTCGCGATCACACAACACCGCTTCGATTGGGCCCACCAGCCGCCCACGGCAGGGCGCGGCGGTCGTCAGGGCCGGGGGCATGAACGGGCCGCTACCCGAGAAGCGAATACGCCATACAGCGCTCGTTCGCGAGCGCGCCCACGGCTCGACGCGAGCATCCGCCCCCGGTTTCACCGGCCGACGTCGGGCGGGGGCACGTCGAACGGATCGGCGGTGAGCGTCACGCTTCACCGCCGCCGGCGCGAGGCGCCTCGCTCGGCCGCGTGCCCTGGTCGTCGCCCGCCGCCTCGTTGTGCGTCTCGATGAGCTCGGCGTGGCGCCCCGCCTCCTCCACCGCGCTCGGATCGGGCTCGCCGCGCCCGCCCGCCGTTCCCGCCCCACCGCCGCCATCGCGCGCCGGCACCACGGTCTCGGCGTTGGACGCGGTCGCCTCGCGGCCAGGGGCGGGAGGTTGTTGTTCGCTCACCGCCACGCGATGCCCGAGGCGTCCTCGCGACATACCCGTCACCCCCACGGGTGAGCTTCCTCCGTCGGCGGCCAGGGTATGGGCCGTAGTCGTCATGCCCGGGGTATCTCCGCCGCCGTCCCTGCGATCCGCGGACGTGGGGCGCGACGAGGCCCGCCTGGCCCGGCTGTTCGCCGACTACCGCGCCACCGGCGACCCGACCTCCCGCCGCCAGCTGGTGGAAGAGCACGAGTGGGTGGCGGGCTACTGCGCCCGGCGCTTCGGCGGGCGGGGCGAGCCCATCGAAGACCTACGCCAAGTGGCGTTGCTCGGGCTGCTCAAGGCGGTCGACCGGTACGACCCCGCCTACGGCACGACCTTCCTCACCTACGCCATGCCCACCGTCCTGGGCGAGCTGCGCCGCCACTTCCGCGACGCGACATGGGCCGTGCGCGTGCCGCGGCGGGCCAAGGAGTTGTACCTGGACGTCCGGCGGGCCAACGAGGTGCTGCGCCAGCGGCTCGGGCGCACGCCCACGCTGGCCGACGTGGCCGTCGAGCTCGACGTGCCCCTGGAGCACGTGCTCGACGCGCTGGCCGCCGGCAACGCCTACCGGACGACCTCGCTGGTGCCGCCGGCCAACGAGGACGACGACAATGGCGACGCGGTGGAAGACGGCATCACCCTGGGCGGTGAGGACCCGCGACTGGGGCTCAGCGAGGATCGCTTGGTCATCCGCTCGCTGCTGGCCGAGCTGCCCGCGCGCGAGCGCGCCATCGTCACCATGCGGTTCTTCGGGGGGATGACCCAGAGCCAGATCGCCGCCCGGGTCGGTGTCAGCCAGGTGCAGGTGTCGCGCCTGCTGCGCCAGGTGCTGGACCGCATGCGCCAACGGCTGGCGCCCCGAATGTCGCCGGGGGATCTCGACAGCTAGGTGGCGGCGCCGGGAGCGGCCCATGGCGCCGGCGACGTGAGCGCTACAGGCGCTTCTGCAACTCGTCGCGCCAGAAGCGGAAGAAGCCCTCCTGGTCGGGCCCGATCTGGTGGAAGTAGAGGTGGTCGTAGCCCGCCTTCTCGTACTGCCGGACGACGTCCACCACCCGGTCGGGGTCGGGGCCGCAGGGGAGCTTCTCGGCGATCATGTCGGGCGTCACCAGCTTGGCGACCTGCTCGAAGTGCGTGGGCGTGGGCAGGTCCTGGGACAGCTGACCCGGGATGCCGGCGTTGGGCCAGACCTCGTGGGCGGTGCGCGTGCCTTCTTCTTCGGTAGGCGCCCAGCACAACGTGATCTGGGCGTACCGGGGCCCCGTCCCCCCGGCACGGGTGTAGGCCTCGAGCACCTCGGCGTCGGGCGAGGTGGACCACAGGCCGTCGCCGATCTCGGCCGCCTTCTCGGCCATCGTCGTGCCGAAGGCCGAGACGATCACGGGCGGCGGCGCGTCGGGGTGCGTGAACAGCCGGGCGTTCTCGACGGTGTAGTAGGTGCCGGCGAAGTCGACCGTGTCGCCCTGCCACAGCTCGCGCATGAGGGCGACCGCCTCGATCAGCATCTCCTGGCGCGTCTCGATGTTGGGCCAGCGTTGGCCGAGGACGTGCTCGTTCAACGCCTCACCAGTGCCCACGCCGAAAAAGAAGCGGTCACCCAGCATCACCGCCGACGTGGCCACGGCGTGGGCCACGATCGCCGGGTGGATCCGCACGATCGGGCACGTGACCCCGGTGCCGACGGCGATCCGGTCGGTGGCGGCGGCCACCCCGCCGACTACTGACCACACGAACGGGCTCTGGCCCTGCTGTGACGTCCACGGGTGGAAGTGGTCCGACACCGACACGAAGGCGAAGCCCTCCTGCTCGGCCCGGCGCGCCGCCTCCACCAGAACCTGCGGGGGGTGCTCCTCGCTGGAGAGCGTGTAGCCCCACGTCGTCATCTCGCCAACCTCCCTGGACACCGCCGCCCGACTGATCGGTGCGCCTGTACCCACGGCCGCAGCCGCGAAGACTCCCGGCCGAACACGTCGCCGGCGAACGCTGCCCCTCCGCCCGACAGCTGACGGCGCGCTTCTCGTTCCGCCGGGCCGGGGGTACGACGCCGAGGTGGACGCCGTCGCCGACCTCACCCCTACCCATCGCGACGTCGTCGACCTGGTGGCCGACTTCGGCGCGCAGCGGGTGCTGGTCGTCGGTGACGCCCTGCTCGACGTCTACCTGAGCGGGCCGGCCGAGCGCCTGTGCCGCGAGGGGCCGGTGCCGGTGGTGCACCTGACGTCCCGGGTCGCCTGCCCGGGCGCGGCCGCCAACGCAGCCGCCAACCTGGCCGCCCTGGGCGCGTCGGTGACGCTGGTGGGCGTGGTGGGCGCCGACCCGGCGGGCGTCGAGTTGCGGGCCCGCCTCGACGACGCCGGCGTCGACACCGGCGGTGTCGTGGCCGACGAGCAACGGCGCACCCTCACCCTCACCCGGCTGCGGGCCGACGGCCAGTTGCTGGCGCGCTACGACGACGGCGACCGCGGGCCCCTCGGGGCGCAGGTGCAGGCGACGCTGGCCGCGGCGGTCGCCCGGGCCTACCCGCGCGCCGACGCCGTACTGGTGTCGGACTACGCCCACGGCACACTCACGGGCGCGGTCCAGGACGAGCTGCTGGTCCAGCAGTCGCGGCATCGCCCCACGGCCGTCGTCGACGCCAAGCACGTGGCCGCCTGGCGAGCCCTGCGGCCGACGGCGGTCACCCCCAACTGGGCCGAGGCCGTGCGGCTGCTCGGCAACGGCGAGCTCGACGGGGTGGACGAGCGGGCCCTGGGCATCGCCGCCCACGGCGAGCGGATCCTCGACCAGGCCGGCGCCCTGCTGGCGGCGGTCACCCTCGACCGGGACGGTGCCGTGCTGTTCGAGCGGGGCCAGCCGCCCCACCGCACCTACGCCCAGCCGCGCCCCGACGGGCGCGCCATCGGCGCGGGTGACACCTACGTGGCCACGTTCACCCTGGCGTTGGCGGCGGGGGCGACGGGACCGGCGGCGGCCGAACTGGCCTCTCGCGCCGCCGACACGGCGCTGGCCGATCCCGCCACCGCGGTGTGCACAGCGCCCGCGCTGGTCGCCCGGTTTGCGGGTGAGGACAAGGTCGCCCCCGATGTGGCGGCGCTCGCCGACCGGACAGCGGCCGCCCGCCGGGCCGGCCGCCGGGTCGTGCTGACCAACGGCTGCTTCGACCTGCTGCACCGAGGCCACGTCACCTACCTGAACCGCGCCAAGACGCTGGGGGACGTCCTCGTGGTGGCGGTGAACGGCGACGGCAGCGTGCGGCGGCTGAAGGGTCCCGGCCGGCCGGTGAACCCCGTCGCCGACCGGGTCGCCGTGCTCGGGGGCTTGAGCTGCGTGGACCACCTGCTGGTGTTCGACCACGACACCTGCGAGCGGGTGCTGGCGGCGGTGCGCCCGGACGTGTACGTGAAGGGCGGGGACCACCGGCTGGAGGACCTGCCCGAGGCTCCTGTCGCCCAGCGCCTCGGGATCGACGTGCGGCTGCTGCCGCTGATGGCCGACCGCTCCACGACCCGCGTGATCGACCGCATCCGCGGCACCGCCTGACGCCGAGTCCCCCCGGGCGCGCCGGACGCCCGGTCCCCGCCCGCCGCCGTCTGGGCGCACCAGGAACACTCGGCGCGAATCCCGCCATATATGGCGGAAATCGCGCCGAGACGTTCTCGAATGAGTCGCGCCGGCGTCAGGAGGCGGGGGCGGCGCGCCGGTCCGCGACGCGGGTGAGGGCGCGGTCCCAGTCGCGGGTGAAGCGTTCGATGCCGAAGCGCCGCCGGGCGACGCGGCGCCCGTTGACGCTGAGCCGCCGAGCCCGCTCGTGATCGTTCACCAGGCTCACCATGGCCCGTTCGAGGCGGTCGACGTCGGTGTCGATGATGCCCGACCATCCGTCCTCGATGACCGTGACCAGCTCGGTGCAGGCCAGGCCGACCACGGGCAGGCCGACGGTCATGGCCTCGCACACCGCCAGGCCCAGGCTGGTCCAGCGGACGGGGTGGAAGAGGAACCGGTAGCGGGCCATGAGCACGGGCAGTTCGTCCGGAGGGACCTCGCCCACGCCGCCCACCGCCTCCGAGCCCATGCCGACGATGTACAGCGGCACCCGCTGACGAGCGCGCTCCACCAGGTCGGCACCCAGCCGGCGGCCGCGGGTGCCCAGCCCGTTCGTCACCACCAGCCCTTTGTCCAGCTCGCCCGTCCACCGCACACCCTCGGGCACCGTCACGCCGTGGTCGATCACGGTGGTGGGGCCGTCACCGTTGTCCCACATCAGCCGGTTGAAGGCGGTGACGTGCACCACCAGCACCTCGGGGTCGTCCACGGGGTGGCGGGTGTCGGTGGGCGACGCCCGGGGCGGGTCGTGTTCGAGGAAGATCCGCGGCCCCCGGCGTTGCTCGTCGCTCAAAATCTCGTGCTGGTCGACGAACCAGTTGCGGTGCGACTGGAACAGCACGACGTCGACGTCGAGGTCGCGCACCTGCTCGGCCGGGATCTCGACGAGGGTGGCGGGCCACGGACGGCGGCCGGCCCGGCCTCCGTAGCCCTCGGGCCGACCCGGCTTGGTAGGCACGACGACCTCGTGGGGCACCTCGGCGAGGTAGCGGAGGTAGCTGCCGTGAACGTGCCAGGTCAGGACGCGCACGGAATTTCCGTGTATCGCGTGGTGGCCAGCAGCTCGAGGGCCGCGGCGACCACCTCGCCCGGTCCGATGTCGAGGCACTCCATGGCGAACGGGCAGGTGATGGCGTGGCACGGCGAGCACGGGGTGGGCACGCGCAAGAGCCGGTGGGGCGAACGGCGAGGCTGCCACTGCGACTCCAGCTCGGTGCCGGAATAGAGCACGACCTGGGGACGGGCGAAGGCGTCGGCCAGGTGCATGGGGCCCGAGTCGTTGGCCACCACGACATCGGCGGCGGCCACGACGGCGGCGAGCACGGGCAGCGACGTCCGCCCGACGAGGTCGATGGCACCGGGCACCGACCGGATGGCCCGCAGCATTTCGGCCTCGCCCGCCGCGCCCACCACGGCCACAGCGACGCCCTCGCTCACCAGGGTCTCGACGACAGAACGGAAGCGGTCGAGGGCATACCGGCGGGCCGGGCAGCTGGCGCCCGGGGCGGCCACCACGAGCGGGCGGCCGGCGCCGGCCAGCAGCGCGCCGGCCTGCGCCTCGGCTGCGAGCGGCACGGCCAGCTCGAGGTGGCGCCCGGCGGGCTCGATACCGAGCACGTCGAGCAGGTGGAGGTTGCGGTCGACCTGGTGGGCGCGATCGGGCAGCGAGGGCGCCACATGCGTGAGCAGGCTGCCCCCGAACTCCTTCGACTCGCCCACGCGCACGGGGATGCCGGCCAGGTAGGCGGCATAGGCCGCCGGCCACGGCGACTGCGACCAGCTCGTGAAGATGAGGGCGGCGTCGTAGCCGCCGTCGCGCCACCGCCCGACGAGGGCCTGCTCGCGCTCGGGGTCGAGGGGCATGCGCCCACCGGCGTCCTGCCACACCACCCGTTCCTGGTGCACCTCGTCCACCCACGGCAACAGCGGTGCCACCGTGGCGCCGGCCGGCGAGGCGCACAGGGTGAGGTGGGTACGGGGCCAGGCGGCGCGCAGGGCCCGCAGGGCCGGTCCGAGCATGACGACGTCGCCCACGTTGTCGAGGCGCACGGCGAGCACCCGGGCGGGGACGGGCAGCGGCAAGGTCACGGTGCCTGCTCAGCCGGCGGATACGAGCGCGTCGTCCACCGTCGCCAGCACGTCGTCGACCGCGGTCAGCACGGCGGTCAGGGCGCCCGGCGAATCGGGCCGGCGGCGGCGCGCCGAGTGCGTGCCGCCGTCGCGAGTGCCGGCGTCGCGGGTACCGGCGTCGCGGGTACCGGCGTCACGCCGACCGCCGTCGCGGGTACCGGCGTCGCGCCGGCCGCCGTCGCGGGTGCCGGGGTCGCGCCGGCCGCCGTCGCCTCCGCCGCCCTCGGCGACGGGGCCGAGCACGACGGCTCGGTGGCGCACGGTGTCCAGAGGCGCCCAGCGGCCCGGGTCGGAGGCGAGGAAGATCACGACGCTGGGGGTACCCAGGGCGGCGGCCAGGTGGGAGACCCCGGTGTCGTTCGTGACGAGCACGGTGGCGGCGTCGAGCACGGCGGCCAGCCCGCCCAGGGACGTGCGCCCCGCCAGGTCGACGGCGGTACAGCTCATGCGGGCGGCGACGGCTGCGGTTATCGGGCGCTCGTCGGCCGTGCCTGTAAGCACGACCGTGAGCCCCTGGCGCGCCAAATGGTCGCCGGCGGCGGCGTACCCGTCAGGTGACCAGCGGCGGGCGGCGACGGACGCCCCGGGATGCAAGCAGGCGTACTGCGACGCAGGGACCACCCCTCGACGGACGAGCTCGAGCCGCTCGGCCAGATCGTCCACGGTGAGCGGGAACTCGAGGTGGTCGCCCTGGTCGGGCAGCCCCAGGGCGCGAGTGACACCGAGCAGGCGGTGAACCTCGTGCCCCGCGGCCGAGTACACGGGGAAGGTGGCCGGGTCGGGGCACCACTGCCCGGGAAGGCGGTGGCCGGCCATGGTGGGCGCCCCCAGCAGCGCCGTGAGCGGGTTGCTCACCACACCGCTGCCGTGCAGCTGCAGGGCCAGGCGGAACGAGCGGGCGTGGGCCTCCGCCACGACGCGCAGGGCGGCGGCGGCGTCGCCCGGAGCCTCGGGCAGCCCGGGAAAGCCCGTCACCGCCAGGAGGTCGTCGACGTAGCGGGAGAAGCGAGCCACGAACCAGTCCGTGCCCGTGGCCCCGACGAGGGTGACGGGCGCGTCGGGACGGGCGGCGCGCAGGGCCCGCAGCGCCGGCACCGCGCAGAGGAGGTCGCCGAGGCCCCGGAGCACCCGCACCACGGCGATCCGCTCGCCGCGCCGACGACCGCAGGGGGGAGGCGGCGGAGTCGGCGGCACCGGGTCGATCTACCCCGGCACCGGCCGGTCCAGACAGCCGGGGCCGTACCTGCACGTCGGCGCCGGTGCCCCCTGCCTGTACGCCGCCGCCGGCGGTCGCCTCGCTACGCATCATCCTCGCCCGTATCCCGCCGGCGCCACCAGGGCATCACCCGCTTCATGTCGTCGGACCTCCAGACCGAACGCCCCGCCCGCACGCCCCAGGCGGTCGCCCGCCACCTCTGGGCGGTGTCGGTGGGCGTAGTGCACGCCGCCTGGCGCCTGTGGCGGCACCGGGCCAGCGACCCGGTCATCGACGCCGCCGAGGGCACCGACCCGGCCGCCGACCCCGAGCGGGCCACCGCCCGGCCCGACGAACAGCCCGAGACAAAAGGCACCGGGCCTCGCTTTCGCCGCCGCTTCCTGATGACCGTCAACGCCCCGACGCGCTCGGCCGCCGAGGTGATGGCCGACGCCCAGGCCGACCCCAACCGCATCGCGCCCGACGGCTTCGCCAGCTTCCACAAGGAGGAGGGCGAGCCGGGGCGGATGGCCAAGGGCGACGTGTACCTGGTCGACCTGCTCGGCCCGTGGACGAACCGGGTGCGGGTTGTCGACGTCACGCCGACGTCGTTCCGCTTCGCCGCCCTCCAGGGCCACGTCGAGGCCGGCCACGTCGACATCAGCACTCGCGACCGCGCCGGCCGCCTGGAGGTGGAGGTGCGCACCCGGACCCGCAGCGGCGATCGCGTCCTCGACGTCCTGTACGACCGCGTCGGGATCACGCGCCTCCTCCAAACCGAGATGTGGGCCCAGGTGTGCGAACACACCGCCGCCCTGGCCGGCGGCCGCCCTGAGCCCCTTCGCATCGACGACGTCCGGCTGTCCGACCCCGACGACCCGTCCCGCTGACGCCCCCGCTCGGCTCTCGCTCGGTCTCGGCGCGATTTCCGCCATATGTGGCGGGATTCGCGCCGAGACCTCTTCCGGGACTCTCGGGCGACGCAGGTCAGGGGTCCAGCGGCGGCGTCGGGCCGCGGGCGCCGGCGCGAAAGCCGTCGATCAGCTCCTCCACCGTCTGACGGGCGTCCCGAGTCGGTTGCCAACCGAGCTCGCGCTGCGCTCGGGTCGTGTCCATGATGGGCACGGCGGCGGCCAGGTCGATCCAGCCCGGACTCGTCGCCAGCAGCCGGCCGGCGTGGGCCGCCGTCACCAGCGCGCGCACCGGGGCCACGAAGGCCCGCGGCGGCGCGTGCCGACGGCCGAGGGGTGGTTCGGTGGCGATGTTGAACGCACCGGTGACATCGGTGGTGACGGCCAAGGCGAAGGCACGGGCGGCGTCGGCGGTGTGGACGACCTGGAAGGCGATCGGCGCCCGCTCCACCAGGGCTCGCACGGGCCGGGTGGGAAGCAGTCGCGTCGGCACCAGCGGGGCGAGGAACAGCTGGCGGATCTCGCGAGCGGCGTCCCGCCGGAACATGAGTCCGGGGCGCAGCCGCACGACGGCCGTGCCCGGGTGCTCGGCCTCGAAGCGGTCGAGGAGGCGCTCGCAGTAGGCCTTCTGCCACGCGTACCCCAGCGTGGGGATGCCGTCGGTGGGGTGGTCCTCGCCGACCCGCGCGTCCTTGGGGCCCGGCGCGTATGCCCCCACCGAGCTGGCGTGCACGAACCGCCGGACGCCGGTGGCAGCCACGGCGTCCAGCACCCGGGTGGTGCCGCCGACGTTGGTGCGCCACAGGGCTTCGGGGTCGTGGGCGGGCTGGATGAGCCAGGCCAGGTGCACCACCGCGTCGGCACCGCGGAAGAGCGGCACGAGGTCGGTCGTGGTGATGTCGGCCTGCTCCCACCGCACGCCGGGGGGCGACCAGGCGGGGCGGCGGCGGGCGAGGCCCACGACCTCGTGGCCACCGTCGTCGAGCAGGGCCTGGACGAGGCAGGCTCCCACGTTGCCGGTAGCCCCGGTGATGACGACCCGCACAGCGCTCGCGACCTCCCGCTCCGCCCGGCGGATTGGTTCCCCTCGCCCGGACGGTCAAACCCGGGCCGCACCGGTGGGGGCATGGACGGCTGGCGTGATGGATGATGACGGGATGCAGGCCGAGGGTCCCGAGGGTGACGTCACCGAGGCGGTCCCTCGCGGCCTGCGCACCGGAGTCAACGAGCCGGCGTTCCACCGGGCCCTGCAGGGCACCGCCCAGGCCCTCGACGAGGCCGGTGTGGCCCACCTGTTCATCGGCGGGCTGGCCTCCATGGTGCACGGGCGCACGTCGTGGACCCACGACCTCGACGTGATGGTGAGCCCACGGGACCAGCCGGCCGCGCTGGAGGCCCTGCTCGGTGCCGGCTTCGCCGAGCTGCCCTCACCCGCCTCGTGGCTGTCGAAGGTGGCCCTCGACGACGTCGTGGTGGACGTCATCCACATGGCCACCGGCCCGATCTTCCTCGACGCCGAGATGCTCGAGCACAGCGTGCTGCAGTGCGTCTGGGGTACCGACGTGCGCGTGATGGGGGTCGAGGACCTGCTGCTCACCAAGGTCCTGGCCTGCGACGAGGAGACGGCCCACTACTGGTGGGACGCGCTGGCCGTGCTCGCCGCCCGCCCGGTCGACTGGGCCTACCTGCTCGGTCGGGCCCGGCGCGGCCCGCGGCGCGTGCTCAGCTTCTTGTTGTTCGCGCAGTCGAACGACCTCGCCGTGCCCGACACGGCCGTGCGGGAGCTGCTGGCGGTGGTGATGCCCGCCACGGGCCACGCGTCCTCGGAGGTGGCACGGTGAGCGTGGGCGGCGACCCCCGCACGGGTGGGCCGGTCGAGCCCGGCGACCCCTACGCCGCCGGCCACCTGCGCCAGGCGCTGGCCTGCGACGAGCGGGTGGGCGAGCAGGACCTCCAGGTCGAGATCGCCGGCACCCGGGTGGTGATCACCGGGCACGTGGCCACCGAAGAGCGCCGCCGGGCGATCGCCGAGGTCGCCCATGAGCAACTGCCGGGATGGGACGTCAGGGTGCAGGTCGACCTCGTCTCCCGGGACGCACCCGTCGAACGCGAGGAGCTCGGGTGATCCGCATCGCCGCCGTCGGCGACATCCACGTGGGCGTGGACACGCCGGCCGTCTTCGGTCGTCACCCCGAAGCGCTGGCCGACGAGGCCGACGTGCTGCTGCTGGCCGGTGACCTCACCCGCCGCGGCACACCGAAGGAGGCCCGGGCGCTGGCGGTGCAGCTCGGCGCCCTGGGCGACCTCCCGATCGTGGCCGTGCTGGGCAACCACGACTACGAGACCGACCAGGCCGACAAGGTCGTGAAGATCATCACGGACGTGGGTGTGCGCGTGCTCGAAGGCGACAGCCTCATCCTCGACGTGGGCACCGAGCGGCTGGGTCTCGCCGGAACGAAGGGGTTCGGCGGCGGGTTCCAGGGGGCGTGCGGCAGCGAGTTCGGCGAGCCCGAGATGAAGGCGTTCGTCCGCCACACCCGCGTGCTGGCCATCGCCCTCACGCGTGCCCTGGCCGGCCTGGCCGACGCCACCGCCCGGGTGGCGCTGCTGCACTACTCCCCCGTGGAGGCGACGCTGCGGGGCGAGCGGCTGGAGATCTACCCGTTCCTCGGGAGCTACCTGTTGGCCGAGGCCGTCGATCGCGGCGGGGCCGACCTGGTGGTGCACGGCCACGCCCACGGTGGCACCGAGAAGGGCCTCACGCCGGGAGGCACGCTGGTGCGCAACGTCGCCCAGCCCGTGCTGCGGCGGCCGTACGCGCTCTACTGCCTGGGAGCCGCCGGCGGCGCCTGCCCCTGACCGCCCGCCACGGCGGAGGCGTCGACGCCGCCGTCCGGCGGGCGCACCCCGTCGACGGAGCCGTCCGGCGACCGCGGCGCGTCGAGGCCCCCAGACGGGCGCAGCGCGTGGACGACGCCGTCCGGCGGGCGCAATCCGTCGACCAAGCCATCCGGCGCGGCGGATGCTCGGTGGCCCTGGCGCCCCAGCGCAGCCGCCACCGCCTGGGCACGGGTCTCCACGCCGAGCTTGCGGAACACGGCGCGAAGATGCGTCTTGACGGTGTTGCGGCTGATGTCGAGGCCGGCGGCGATCTCGCCGTTGCGGCGGCCGTGCACGAGCAACGCCAACACGTCGGCTTCCCGGTCGGTGAGCCCGAAGCGAGTTGCCAGGCTGCAGGCGGCGGCGGGATCGGGCCGTTCGTCGAACGGGGGTAGCACCTGCTCGCCGGCTGCCACGCGGCGCAGATCGTCCACGAGCTGGGGAGCCGAGCTCGACTTGCTGAGGACGCCGTCGATGCCCCGGTCGAGCGCCGAGGCCAGTGCTCGCCGGTCGCACCGGAAGGTGAAGAGAGCGACGTGGCGCACGCCGGGACGGGATCCCAGCGCGCGTGCGGCGTCGAGGGAGGAGTCGACGCTGTCACCGTTGCCGTCGTCGGCGTGGCCGGCGAAGGCGTCGACCAGGGCGACGTCGACGTGGTCGTCGCCCAGATCCACGACTCGCACCGTGTCGCAGTACGGGGCGAGCATGGTGGCCAGTCCGGCCGTCACGATCTCGTCGTCGCGCGCCAGCGCAACCCGGATCGGAGAGCAACGTCCGTCGCGGCCATCGTCCCGGATTTCCACAGTTGCCGGGGTCGTACCCACCAGACCGTGGCCTGAACCGAAAGATTGGCGCCGGCGCCCAGGCGGGCGGCGGTCTGGCCTACGGCGGCGCCGGGTACCGCCGGAGCGTGGCCGTGATCATCATCGTCGTTGCCGCTCTGGTCGTCCTGGGCGTGATCGTGTGGTTCGTCCGTGCCCAGCACCCCGAGCAGGCGGCCGGCCATGCCGACACCCACTCCGACGCCGAGGGCTCTCGCTACTACGGGAACAACCCACCGGGCCCCGCCGGCGCCGACGCCGAGGCCCAGGACCCCGACGACCTCGGCAACCGCCGCGGGAGTCCGCCGCCGCCATGACCGCCCTCGGTTCGAAGGCACCTGAGGCGAGCGCCCGCGTATGTGGGTGGTGCCAAGACCCGAGGACCGCCCGGGGCGCTCGCCCGTGCCGGGCTCGGATCAGCGGCTGGTCGCGGCCAACCTGAACGCCGCCGCTTCGGGCGCACTGGCCGATGCTGTTCCGCACAGGCCCGATCACCGCCGGAGCGCTTCTGCCCGGACGCCTCGCGGGGGTACGTCCGAGCCGGACGCCCCGCCCCCACTGCCCCACTCCGAGCAGGAGGTCTCGTGAACGCCAACCGCACCGTCACACTCGAGGGCCTGGCGCGCCAGCACCTGCCCAACGACGTCACCCTCGAGGTCGACCCCAGCGCTCGGCACCCCTTCACCGCCTACAACGTGGTCGGTTCCTTTCCCGACGCCGAAGCCGCCCGTACCGCCGTGCACGAGGCGCAAAGTGCCGGGGTGGCGTCGGAGCGCACATCGATCCTGCTGGTCGGCGGGCGGCCGGTGCGTGACGACCAGGGCGGCGGGTCGGTAGGACCCGATCCCGAGGGCGTCACGGGATACACGATGAAGCGCGTCGTCCCGGGCGCCGTGATCGGGGGCGTCGTCGGGGCGGGCGGGGTGGCCGTCGCCGCCGGGCTGATCGGGTCGGTGGAGGGCGGCGAGCTCATCGCCGCCACCATCGGCGGGGGCGGCTTTTTCGCCGCCGTGGGCGGTCTGATCGGCGCGTTCACCGGGTTCAGCGACACCGACGCCTGGCGCTCCACGTTCACCGATCTCCGCAACGAGGTGGCCCTCGTCGCCGTGCACGTCGACGGCACGGGCGATGCCGACGCCGCCCGCCAACGCTTCGATCGCGCCGGGGCCCGGAAGACGTGGCTGTTCGACGGCGAGGGCCGGCCGGTGGGCGGGCGGGGCCGACGCTAGGGCGTCCGGGAACGGCGGGCCGGGCGGCGGAGGTGGTTCGGGACGGGCGGCGGAGGGTAACCCGAGCGCGGACACCACGACGGGAGGAACGCCATGGCCGGAAAGGATCGCGACGAGGGCGGCGAGAGCGTCGCCGAGGAGGTGCTCGCCGCCTTCAACGCCGAGGGTGTCATCGAGCATCCCGGCGAGCCACTGGCCGAACAGCCGAACCCGGCGGACCCGGGCGACGACGCCAGCGACGCGGCCGCCCCCGCGCCACCGGGATGAGCTCGCCGGGCGAGGGCAGCACCGCCGAGTCGGGCGGCGCCGGCGAGGGAAGCACCGCCGAGTCGGGCGGCGCCGGCGAGGGGAGCACCGCCGAGTCGGGCGGCGCCGGGTCGGGCGTCGCCGACTACGAACCGGGC
>JBIOZN010000233.1:0-2272 GCA_044871175.1 Acidimicrobiales bacterium
CCTCTCCGCGCCGGTACGGGCGGCGCTCGACGGCGACCCCGAGCTTCGCCACCTCCGCACCGATCGACGGAGCGACGACCGTCACCACCGCCTCACACGCCACCAGGCTGGCCGCCTTCCGGGCCGCCACGGGGCCGCCGCCCACCACCAGGCACGGCCGCCCCTGCACCACCAGGTTCACCGGATAGTGGCGAGAGGTCACGCCTCTGCGTCGCCGTTGCCGTTGCCGTCGCCGTTGCCGTTGCCGTCGCCGGTGCCGTCGCCGTTGCCGTCCCCGTCTGCGCCCCGACGCCGGCCCCTCCGCCCGGCCGGCGCCGGCACCGCGGCCGCCGCCGCCAGCGCCAGCTCGCCCACGCCGATGCGGGCACACCAGTCGCCGAAGCCCTCGTCGTCCTTGCGCTCGGCGGCGAACCGGGCGGCCACCGGCGTCAGGATCGGCGCCAGGTCGGCCAGCTTGACGCCGGTGACCAGGACCTCACCCAGCCGATCGCCGCCCACCGCCCCTCCCACGTACACGTCGTAGGCGGTCTTCGTGCGGCCGACGATCCCGAGCTCGGCCGGGTAGGGGCGGGCGCAGCCGTTGGGGCACCCCGTCATCCGCACGTGGAGGTCGACGTCGGCGAGGCCCCGCTGGGCCAGCTCCTGCTCGAGCACGGTGAGGACCTCGGGCGCCACCCGCTCGGCCTCGGCCAGCGCCTGCCCGCACGTGGGCAGGGCCGGGCAGGCCATCAGCAGCCGCTTCACCGGGCGCAGGGCGAACGGGGCGGGCACGCCGTGGGAGGCCAGCGTGGCGTCGACGTCGTCACGCGCTTCGGCCTCCAGGCCGGTCAGCAGCACGTCCTGGCGAGCGGTGAGACGCACTTCCGGCTGGTAGCGCTCGACGATCTCCCGGAGCGCCGTGCGCAGGGTGGCGCCCTCACGATCGGCGATGCGCCCCGAGTCGACGTGGACGCCCCGCGTCCATCGCCCATCGGGCTGCTCGAACCAGCCGAGGTGCTCGTCTTCGTCGTCCCACGGCGGCAGGGGCGCGGGCAGGGGCAGTTCCGACACGCCCAGCCGGCGGGCGACCTCGGCGCGGAACCAGTCGAGGCCGCGCTCGTCGATCGTGTACTTCAGCCGGGCCCGGTGACGGTCGGCCCGGTCGCCGAAGTCGCGCTGGGTCGTGACGATGGCCTCGCAGGCGGCGCCCAGCTGGTCGGCCGGCACCCACCCAACCGGCGAAGCCAGGCGCGGGTAGGTGTCGTCGGGCCGAGCGTGGCTGAGGCCGAGGCCGCCGCCGGCCAGCACGGCGTAGCCGGGCGTGTCGCCGACGTGCTGGGGAACGATCCCGACGTCCTGGGTGTAGACGTCGATGCAGTTGTCGCCCGGCCAGGCCAGGCCGATCTTGAACTTGCGGGGCAGATAGGTGTCGCCGTAGATCGGCTCGTCCTCGACGGGCCCCGTGGCGGTGACGGCCTTCTCCCCGTCGACCCACAGCTCGTAATACGCCCCCGTTCGAGGACGGAACCGGGCGGCGATGGCCTGGGCGGCCTCGAGCAGCTCGTGCTGGCGGCGGTCGGCGTGGGGCGCCGGGCAGGCGACCACATTGCGCACGACGTCGCCGCAGGCGCCCTTGGTGGTGATCAGGTGGCGGTTCAACCCGTGGATGAGGCGGCGCAGGTCGTGCTTGGCGACGAAGTGGAACTGGACGCCCTGGCGCGTGGTGACGCGCAACGTCCCGTTCCCGACTTCGTCGGCGGCGGTGTCGAGGGCCAACCACTGCTCGGCCGACACGACACCGCCCGGCACGCTGGTTCGCACCATGCACGAGTAGGCGAGCGGCGACTTGGCCGCCGCCCGGGCCCGGCGCTCGTCGCGGTCGTCCTGCTGGTAGATGCCGTGGAACTTGAGCAGCGAGGTCGAATCGGCCGAGAAGTGATCGGCGGCGTCGGCGAGCTCGGCGGCGAGGTCGCCCCGCAGGTGACCGCTCGCCTCCTTGACGTCCTCGACGTGCGAACGGGTCGCGCTGTCCGTCGTCATCCCGCGACTCTATCGCAATCCCGACTTCAGCGGTCAGGTATCTACCCCTAGGGGTGGTCTTCGTGACAGTTGGCCGACGGGCGGCTCACGCTCCCGCGGCCCGGGTACTTCCCGGCCGACACATTCACACCTGGAGGTGCTTCGTGGTTGGCTTCATCCTGACCATCCTCATCGTCGGCGTCATCGCCGGCTTCTTGGCACGCCTCCTGGTGCCCGGCCCTGATCCCATGGGCGTCGTGGCGACGATCATCCT
>JBIOZN010000234.1:0-2029 GCA_044871175.1 Acidimicrobiales bacterium
GATCTCGAAGCTGGCCGAGCCCGACCCCACGATCACCGCCGCCCGGAACTCCACCACCGGCACGCCGCTGGCCGCCAGGGCGGCCCCGACCTCGTGCCGGGACAGGAGGTGCTGGGAGCGGACCTCGGACGGGTCGCCCAGGCCGCCGACATAGACGATGCGACCCACACCGGCGGCCCGGGCGGCCCGGCCGAACGTCTCGGCGATCGCCCGGTCGCGGTCGCGGAACTCGGCTGCGTTGGTCATCGAGTGGACCAGGTAGTAGGCGACGTCCACGCCTTCCAGGGCCCGGCGGGTGTCGGCCTCGTCGGCCAGATCGCCCCGCACGACCTCGACCCGAGGCCAGCCCCGTCCCGCCAGCCGCCCGGGATCGCGGACCATGCAGCGCACGCCGTGGCCCCGCTCGAGCAGGCGGGGCACGGCCCGACCGCCGATGTATCCGGTGGCTCCGGTCACCAGGACACACAGGGGTCGGGCGCCTTCATCCATCGCGCCGCCGCCCCGTCGTCATCCCTGCCATCGTCGCGCCGGCGAACGCGGTACGAGGAGCCCGGCCGGTTGGTTCCGTACACGCCCCGGATGACACCCGACGGCGTGGTTCTTACCGTCCCGGAACCATTTGGCCACTACTCCTAAGGGACGCGAATGACGCGCAAGCTGCTCTCGGCCCCCTCGGCCGTCATGGCCGTCGTGGCCCTGGCCGGCCTCCTCGGCCTGCTCTCCACCCCCTCGGCCGCCGTTGCGGGCGCCGCCCCTGGCCGGCTCGCCCCGCGAGCGACCCAGGATCGGCCCGACCAGACGACCGCGCTGCAGGTCCACGTGATCTACGCCGTGCCCGCCGACGGCGTCGACCGCCAGCTCGACCGCAACGGCACCCTCGCCACCTCGGTGCTCGCCTGGCAGCACTGGTTGCAGCAACAGACCGGCGGCCCCACCCTGCGGGTCGACACCTACGCCCCCCAGCGACCGGACATCACCTTTGTGCGCCTCGGTCAGACCGACGCCCAGATCGCGTCCAACGGAGCGTTCGTCCGGGATGCCCTCGAGACCGAACTGGCCCAGCGTGGCCTCGTCTGTGGCTCGCCCTCGCAGCCGCCCGTCAAGACCTGCCGGAAGATCTACGCCGTCTACTACGACGGCTCCAGCACCTTCTCCTGCGGAGGCGGAGCCTGGCCGCCCGTGCTGCCCGGCCGGGTCGCCGCGCTCTACCTGCAGGGCCTGGCCGCCGGCCCCGTGCCCTGCAACACCAACCCGTTCACCACCGACACCGAGTCCGTGGGCTACCTCGAGCTCAGCATGCTCCACGAGCTGATCCACACCCTCGGCTTCGTCGGGACATGTGCCCCGCACCAGTGGAGGAGTGGGCACGTGCCCGAGGCCAACGACCTCATGTACGCCGGCGACGCGCCCTGGGACCTCGCCCACGCCGTGCTCGACGTCGGCCGCGACGACTACTACACGCCCCCGCAACCGGCGCCGGGCTGCACGCAGGATCTCTCCCGCAGCGGGTTCATGACGAGCTGACCGTCGCCGCGACGGTCACGCTGGCGCCATCGGAGGCCCGGGTTGTGGGAAGGTGGCCGCCGCCATGGCGACCCGCCCGACGACGACCGAAGCGCACGCGGCCGTCCGTGCTCCGCTCCCGCGCCAGCAGCCGTCGCGAGCCGTCGTCGAGCTCGTCGCCCCCGTCGTCGACGGCGGGCGGTTCCCGGCCAAGGCCACCGTGGGCGAACCCGTGCCCGTGATGGCCGACGTGTTCCTCGACGGCCACGACCACCCCGACGCCTCGCTGTACGTCCGTTCCCCGGCCCGGCCCGACGGGCAGGCGGGGTGGGCCGAGATCGCCATGGAGCCGGTCGGCAACGATCGCTGGCAGGCGTGGTTCACGCCCGACGCCCTGGGCCGCTGGGAGTACCGGGTGGCGGCCTGGCACTCCCGCTGGTCGAGCTGGCGGGCCGCCACCCAGCTCAAGCTGGCCGCCGGCCAGGACGTGGCCGTCGAGTTGGTCGACGGCGCCCAGCTGCTCGAC
>JBIOZN010000235.1:0-12588 GCA_044871175.1 Acidimicrobiales bacterium
GGCGAGCGCAACGGCATCTACATCATCGACCTGCAGCAGACGCTGTCGCGCATCGAGACGGCGTATTCCTTCGTCCGCGACCTGGTCGCCGACGGCGGCACGGTGCTGTTCATCGGTACGAAGAAGCAGGCCCAAGACCCGATCCAGGGCTATGCCGAGAAGTGCGGCATGCCCTACGTCAACGAGCGCTGGCTGGGCGGCATGCTCACCAACTTCGAGACCATCTCCAAACGCGTCGCCAAGATGACCGAGTACGAGCGCATGCGGGCCTCGGGCGAGTTCGAAGCCATGCCCAAGAAGGAGGCGCTCCTGCTCACACGTGAGCTGGAGAAGCTGCAGCGCAACCTGGGCGGCATCCGGCACATGGAGAAGCTGCCTGACGCCGTGTTCGTGCTCGACACCAAGAAGGAGCACATCGCCGTCACCGAGGCGAACAAGCTCGGGATCCCCGTGGTGGCCGTGGTCGACACGAACTGCGACCCCGATCTCGTGCAGTACATCATTCCCGGCAACGACGATGCCATCCGGTCCGGCACGTTGATGTGCCGCATCATCGCCGACGCCGTCGACGAGGGCCGGCTCATCGCCTCGAAGCGCAACCCTGCCTCACCCGGTCCCCAGCGCACGCCCGAGCAGGAGGTGGCCATCGCCGCCGCCCAGGCCGACGCGCGGCGGCAGGCGGCACGGGCCCAGGTCGAGCGCGACGCCCGGCTGGCCGGCGGCGCGCCTCGCGGCGGGCCGGAAGCGTCGGGCGACGACCGCACGTCCGTCGAGGACGAGGCGACGGGCGAGCACCAGCCGCAGCCCGAGGATCGGCCGGCGGCGTACGAAGCCGGCACGGACGTACCCGAAGCCCATCCGTCGAGTGGCGCCGGCGAGCCCGCCGCGCAGGACTCCCAGGCCGAACTGGGCGCAGCCGAGGGTGACGCCTCGGCCGGAGGTGCCGGGGCCGAGGGCATCATCTTCCGGGGTGATGCGGCCCTCGCCCCGACAGTGCCGGCCGAGCCGCCGCTCGTGGAGATCCCGGGCCGAGGCGTCGACCCGGTGGCCCTCGCCACCGACAAGGGCGGTGCGGCCGCCCTCGATGTCGCCGCCCAGGTCGCCGCCGAGGCCGCCCAGTCCGCCGCCGAGCCGGCCATCGCCCCCGCCGCCGAATCCGACACTGACGCCCTCGACACCGAGTCGGACACCGACGCCGACTCGGACACCGCCCCCGCCCCCGTCCCCGCTGACGCTGCCGACACCCCCCAGGAGAGCTGACCGCGATGAGCTTCACCGCCGCCGACGTCAAGGCGCTGCGCGACGCCACTGGCGTCGGGATGATGGACTGCAAGCGCGCCCTCGAGGCTTCCGACGGTGATGTCGAGGTGGCCAAGCAGTGGCTTCGGGAGAAGGGCTTGTCCAAGGTGGCCGAGCGCAGCGACCGCCAGAACATCCAAGGAGCGATCGGCTACCACCGCGAAGGTGACGTGGCCGCCCTCGTCCAGCTCAAGTGCGAGACCGACTTCGTGGCCTCGTCCGAGCACTTCAAGGGCGTGGCCAAAGACCTCGCCGTGCTCGTCGTGGCCAAGGGCGAGGGCGCCCTGGCCGAGCGGGCCAAGGAGCTCGACGACCTCAAGCTAGGGCTCAAGGAGAACATCGAGGTGGGCCAGGTCGTGCGCTTCGAGGCCGCGCCCGACAGCCTGCTCGACAGCTACCTGCACGTGCAGGGCGGGCGGGGGGTCAACGGTGTCCTGGTCGAGGTGCAGGGCGGCACCGCCGAGCTCGCCCACGAGGTCGCCGTGCACATCGGCTTCGCCCGGCCCCGTTACCTCCGGCGGGAGGATGTGCCGCCCGAGGACGTCGAGCGCGAACGGGCCACGCTGCAGACCATCACGCGCAACGAGGGCAAGCCCGAAGCGGCGCTGCCCAAGATCGTGGAGGGCCGACTGAACGGCTTCTTCAAGGAGATGTGCCTGCTCGAGCAGGCCTATGTGAAGGACGAGAAGCAGACGATCGCCCAGCTCCTGGGCGGGGCCGAGGTCGTGCGGTTCGCGCAGGTGCTCATCGGGGCATGACCCGGCGTCCTGCGTTCCGCCCGGGCGCTGGCCGGGGGCACGGCCCGGCGTCGTGCGTTCCGCCGGGTGCGGGTCCGGGCATGACGGGCCGCCGTGCCCGCCGGCAGACAGGGGAGCGGCCATGACCGAGACGGTTCGTATCGCCCCGACGGCCCACGATGAGCCCAAGCCGCTGTGGGAGCGGGTGATCCTCAAGCTCTCCGGGGAGGCGCTGGCGGGGCCGTCGGGCTTCGGTCTCGACGACAAGGTGCTCGGCCAGCTGGCCGAGGAGATCGTGGACGTGCGCTCGCTCGGCGTCGACGTCGCCGTCGTCGTCGGGGGCGGCAACTTCTGGCGGGGCATCAAGGGCGCGGGCGCAGGTATGGACCGGGCCCAGGCCGACTACATGGGCATGATCGCCACAGTGATGAACGGCCTCGCTCTGCAGGACGCGCTCGAGCGCCTCGACCAGCCCACCCGGGTGCAGACCGCCATCGACATGCCCAAGGTGGCTGAGCCGTTCATCCGGCGGCGGGCGATCCGCCACCTCGAGAAGGGCCGGGTCGTCATCCTGGCCGGCGGCAACGGCAACCCCTTCTTCACCACCGATACCACCGCCGCCCTGCGCGCCGCCGAGCTCGAAGCCCAAGCCATCCTCAAGGGCACGCACTCGGGCGTGGACGGCGTCTATACGGCCGACCCCCGCCGCGACCCCACCGCCACGCGCTACGACGAGATCAGCTACATCGAGGTCATCAACCGGGGCCTGCGGGTCATGGACGCCACCGCCATCTCGTTCTACATGGACCAGCGCATCCCCATCGTCGTGTTCGACGTGCTCGTGCGGGGCAACATCAGGTCCTTACTGGAGGGTCACCGCGTCGGTACGCTGGTCCGGTGACCGATGAGACCCTGCTCGACGCCATGGAGAAGATGGCGAAGGCGGTCGAGCACACGCAGAGCCAGTTCGCCACCGTGCGCACGGGCCGAGCGACACCTGCGCTGGTCGACAAGCTCCTGGTCCACTACTACGGCACCGAGGTGCCGCTGCAGCAGCTCGCCGGGTTCAGCGTCCCCGAGGCCCGCCTCCTCATCGTGAAGCCCCACGACCGCAACGCCATGGGCGCCATCGAACGCGCCATTCGCGACTCCGACCTCGGGGTGCACCCGGCCAACGACGGCCAGGTCATTCGGCTCGCCCTCCCACCGCTCACCGAGGAGCGCCGGCGGGAGTACGTGAAGGTCGTCAAGCACATGGCCGAGGACGGCCGGGTGGCCGTGCGGAACATCCGCCGGGACGCCCGCCGCCATCTCGAGCACGGCGAGAAAGAGGGCGACATCGCGGCCGACGAGGTCGACCGCGCGGAGAAGGAGCTCGAGAAGATCACCCACGAGCACGTGGAGGCCATCGACAAGGCGTTGGCCCGCAAGGAGCAGGAACTGCTCGAGGTCTGACCCTCGACAGGACCTGAGGAAGGGGCGACGTGAGCGACGAGCACCACGAGTTCAGGCCACCAGAAGAGCGCGACCCGGATGCCAAGCCGGATCCGTGGGGCCCGCCGCCCGATCCGGGTAGCGGAGCCGTCCGCATCCTCGGGCCCCAAGGGTCCTCGCAGGGCGCCGATCAGGGCCCGGCCGATCAGCGCGCCGCCGGACAGGGCGCCGCCGGACAGGGCGCCGCCGGGCAAGGGTCGTCTTCGCCGGCCGCCGGCCAGGGGTCGGGCACGCCCTCCTCGACGGCGCCGCCCACCACCGCCCCCTCGGATGAACCTCCCCTGCGCTTCAAGGAGGACGACACCGGCCCCATGCCCCACTGGACCGACCCTCCCACCGGCGAGGTGCCCCGCTTCGGTGCCGATCCCACCCGTGCCGACGCCGACGACGACTGGGGCGACGCCGCCGGCGAACCCGTGTGGCGCAGCGACCGCGAGCCCATCCCGGGCTTCGAGGCGGTGCCCGACTTCGGCGAGCACGACCGCCTCGGTGCCCTGGCCGAGCCCCGCGGCGATCCCGCCGACCCCTTCTTCGACGATTTCGAGGCCGTCGGCGAGGCCGAGCACGAGGGCGAAGCCGACCGCACGGGGGCCGGCGCCACCCCGGTGACCCCGATCAGCACCCGCAGCACCCGCCCTGCGGGCGAGCCCGCCGGGCCGACACGCGTCCGCCGGGCGACCATGGGGCGGGCCGACGGCGGCACGGGGCGCGGTGTCGCCGGGCGCGACCTCCCCGTCGCCATCGGCGTCGGGCTCGCCATGGCGGCGGTGTTCGTCCTCCTGCTGATCGCCGGGCCCAAGTTCGCCGTCGGCCTCGTGGTCGTGGTGGTGGTGGCCGGCGCGGTCGAGTTCTTCGACGGCCTGCGGCGGGTCGGCTACCAGCCGGCCACGCTGCTCGGCCTGGCGGCCGTGGCGGGGCTACCCCTGGCGGCCTACTGGCGCTACGAGTCCGGTGTCCTGCTCGTGCTGGCCATTGCCCTCGTCGCCGCCCTTGCCTGGTACGTGCTGGCCGACCTCGAGGTCAAAGCCGTGCCCAACATCGCCGTGACGTTCCTCGGGATCGGCTACATCGGCTTCCTGGCGTCGTTCGCCGCCCTCCTGCTGGCCATCCCCGACCAGGGCACGGGCCTGCTGTTCGGCGTCGTCGCCTGCACGGTGGCGGCCGACATCGGCGCGCTGTTCGTCGGGTCGGGCGTGGGTGGGGCGCCCCTGGCCCCGTCCATCTCGCCCAACAAGACCGTGGCCGGGCTCATCGGCGGCATCGTCGCCTCGATCGTGGTCGGCATCATCCTCAGCGCCACGCTCTTTCCCTGGAGCGACAAGTTCGTCTACGGCCTCCAGCTCGGCATCGTCGTCGGCCTGGCCGCCGCCCTGGGCGACCTGGTCGAGAGCCGGATGAAGCGTGACCTGGGCCTCAAGGACTTCGGCACCCTGCTGCCCGGCCACGGCGGCGTGCTCGACCGCTGCGACGCCTTCTTGTTCACCCTGCCCGCGGTCTACTACCTCGTCCGCATCCTCAATCTCTACTGACAGACCTGTACTGATGCGACAGCGGGTGGCGGTGGCCGGCTCCACCGGCTCCATAGGCACCCAGACCCTCGACGTCATCGCTGCCGACCCCGAGCGGTACGAGGTG
This sequence comes from Acidimicrobiales bacterium, assembly GCA_044871175.1. Lineage (GTDB taxonomy): Bacteria > Actinomycetota > Acidimicrobiia > Acidimicrobiales > Ilumatobacteraceae > JBIOZN01. The sequence continues at coordinate 5,166 of JBIOZN010000235.1, forward strand.
GTGGGGCTCGGCACGGGCTCGTCCGTCGACGCCCTCGTCGCCCAGGCCCGGGTGCTGCGCCCCAAGGTCGTCGCGGTGGCCGTCCCGGCCGGGCGCGCTCGGGCCGCCGCCGCCCTCCCCTTCGCCGAGGTCGTCGCCGACTTGGCCGCTCTCGTCGACGACGCCGACGTGGTGGTGAACGGGGTCACCGGGTTCGCCGGCCTCCCCGTCACGATGGCGACGCTGCGCCAGGGCAAGCGCCTGGCCCTGGCCAACAAGGAGTCGCTCATCGCCGCCGGGCCGGTGGTGCAGCCGCTGCGGTCCACGCCGGGCGCCGAGCTCGTTCCGGTCGATTCCGAGCACTGTGCCCTCCACCAGTGCCTCCGCGCCAGCCACGACCCCCGGCGCGAGCTGGCCCGCCTCCTGCTCACCGCCTCGGGCGGGCCCTTCCGTGGCCGCACGGCCGCCGAGCTCCGCACCGTCACGGTCACCGAGGCCCTCGCCCATCCGACCTGGTCGATGGGACCGAAGATCACCGTCGACTCCTCGACGCTCATGAACAAGGGGCTCGAGGTGATCGAGGCCCACGAGCTGTTCGGGACCCCGTACGACCGGATCGAGGTCCTGGTGCATCCGCAGTCGATCGTGCACTCCATGGCCGAGTTCGCCGACGGAGCCACCCTGGCCCAGCTGTCGCTGCCCGACATGCGCCTGCCCATCGCCTACGCCCTCGCCTACCCGGCCCGGGCCACGACGCCGTTCGGGCGCATCGACTGGGGCCGGCTGGCGCGCCTCGACTTCGAGCCGCCCGACACGGCCACGTTCCGCGCCCTGCCTCTGGCCTACGCGGCCGGACGGGTGGGCGCCAGCGCGCCGGCCGTGCTCTCGGCGGCCAACGAGGTCGCGGTCGAGGCGTTCCTGGCCGGGCGAATCGGCTGGAGAACGATTCCCGACGTCGCCGAAGCGACCCTTTCCCGGCATGATGGGGCCATGCCCGCCACGGTCGACGACGTCATCGCCGCCGACGCCGAGGCGCGCCGCTTGGCCGCCGCCGAGATCGACCGGCGGGCGCGGGCGTGACCGAGCTGCAGCCCGAACGGCCGAGCCTCGGTCCCACGCCCGATCCGGCGCGTTCAGGCGACGGCCAGGGCGGCGCCCGCGATCTGCCCCCGCCGGCGCCGGGCACCGCAGCCCCGCCGGGCCCGGTCGCCGAGCGGCCCGGGAGCGAGTACCTGCGGCTGGCCCTGCTCGTGGCGGGGGTCGTCGCCCTCGGCCTGTGGGGCGGCGTGTCGGCCCTTGTGGTGGTGGCCGCCCTGCTGGTGATGATCTTCCTGCACGAGCTGGGCCACTTCGTCACCGCCCGGGCCGCCGGCATGAAGGTCACCGAGTTCTTCATCGGCTTCGGCCCCCGCATCTGGAGCTTCCGCCGGGGCGAGGTTGAGTACGGGCTCAAGGTCATCCCGGCCGGGGCCTACGTGCGCATCATCGGGATGAACAACCTGGAGGAGGTGCCGCCCGAGGACGAGGCCCGCACCTACCGCCAGAAGGGCTACTGGCGGCGGCTGTCGGTGGCAGTGGCGGGCTCGGCCATGCACTTCCTCATCGCCCTGGTGCTCGGCGTCGTCCTGCTGGCGGGCTGGGGCCAGCCCGCGGGCAAGCAGGGCTGGGTCGTCGGCAGTGTCGCCACCATGCCGGGCCGCGACAGCCCGGCCCAGGCCGCTGGCCTCCAGCTCGGCGACCGCATCGTGGCGTTCAACGGCCAACCGGTGCGCACCTGGGACGAGCTGACCCCGCTCATCCAGGCCCATCCGGGCGAGCAGGTCACCCTCACCGTCGAGCGCGACGGCCAGACGATCATCACCACCACGACGCTCGACGGCGCCAACCCCACCACCCACCAGGCCACCGGCTTCCTGGGCGTCGGCCCCGTCTACCCCCGCACACCCGAAGGGTTGGGCGCGGCGGTCGTCGGCAGCACCGAGATGTTCGGCGAGATGGCCAAGGAGTCCGTGCTCGGTCTCGGGCGGATCTTCAGCCCGGGCGGGATCAGCGGCTACATCGACAACCTGCGCGGCGACATCGACCGCCCGGGCGGCACAGGGAGCGGCAGCTCGGGCGACGACCGCCTGCTGTCGCCCATCGGCGCCGTGCAGCTCGGCGCGCGCTTCGCCGACCAGGGCGCCGCTCCGCTGCTGGTGCTGCTGATCGCCATCAACATCTTCGTGGGGATCTTCAATCTCATCCCGCTGCTGCCCTTCGACGGGGGGCACGTCGCCATTGCCACGTACGAGGCGGTCCGGTCGCGCAAGGGCAAGCGCTACTTCGCCGACGTCACCAAGATGCTGCCCGTCACCTACGGCGTGGTGCTGATACTCGGGCTGTTGTTCATCGGCAACCTGTATCTCGACATCACCCGCCCCATCGGAGGCTGACGATGGCCCTGGCGGCCCGTCGGCCGACGCGCCAGATCAGGCTGCGGGACGTCGCCGTGGGTGGTGACGCGCCGATCACCGTCCAGTCGATGACGACGACGAAGACGGCCGACCACGAGGCCACGCTGCGCCAGATCTATGCCCTGGCCGGCGCCGGCTGCGACATCGTCCGTTGCACCTGCAACGAAGCTGAAGCGGCCGAGGGGCTGGCCCGCCTCGTGCCCCGCTCGCCGCTGCCCGTCGTGGCCGACATCCACTTCCAGTACAAGCTGGCCCTGGCGGCGCTGGAGGCGGGCGTGCACCAGCTGCGCCTCAACCCGGGCAACATCCGCAAGCCCGAGCAGATCAAGGCGGTGGCCTCGGCGGCGCGTGATCGCGGCATCTCCACCCGCATCGGGGTGAACGGCGGGTCGCTCGACCCCGACCTCGAGGCGAAGTACGGGCGCAACAACCCGGTGGCCCTGGTCGAATCGGCCAAGCAGGAAATCGGCTACTTCGAAGACGTCGGGTACGACCTCATCGAGATCAGCGTGAAGTCGTCCAACCCGGCCGTGATGATCGAGGCCTACCGGCGGCTGGCCGACGTCACCGACCATCCACTGCACCTCGGGGTCACCGAAGCGGGGCCGCCTCCGCAGGGCCTCGTGAAGGCCACCGCCGGCATCGCCACCCTGCTGGCCGAGGGCATCGGCGACACCATCCGCTACTCCCTCACGGCCGACCCGGTGGAGGAGGCCAAGGCGGGCCGGGTGCTGCTCGAGAGCCTTGGGCTGCGCGAGCGGCGGGGGCTCGACCTCATCGCCTGCCCCAGCTGCGGGCGGGCCGAGATCGACGTCATCGCCGTCGCCGATCAGGCCCAGCGGGCCCTGGAAGGGCTCAACATCCCGGTGCAGGTGGCGGTGATGGGCTGCGTGGTGAACGGGCCCGGCGAAGCGTCGTCGGCCGACCTGGGCATCGCCGCCGGCCGGCACCGGGGGCACCTGTTCATCGACGGCAAGGTGATCAAGGTGGTGCCCGAGGCCGAGATGGTGAGCGAGCTGGTGAAGGTGGCCGAGGTTATGGCCCGGGACGGCAAGACAGCGGCGCTGGCCGCCGCCGACCCCCGCGCCGAGGCCGAGGCCGAGGCCGACCGCCAGGCCCTCCTGGCCGACAAGGGCGCCGACGCCAACGCCAGCGAGCAACGGGTCGAGGTGATCCGCACCACCGTCGCCTGACCCGGTTTGCACCGTGAAGGCCAATAGTGGGCCGCCAGGGTGCAAACCCGATTCAGGGACGGCCCACGGTGGCGCGGTAGGCGGTGCCGGTGCCCGTCACACCGTAGGGGCCGGCGGCGGCGGGCACGAAGGCGGCCTGGCCGCGGGCGAGGGGCAGGTCACCGGCGGCGAGGTCGCCGTCGACGGCGAGCAGGATCTCGGGCCCCTCGGGCGCGAGGGGGATGGTGCCGCCGGCGGGCCGGAGGCGGCTGAGCCGGAACTCGGGGGCGCTCGAGTCCCACACCTCGACGCCGGGGGCGACGGTTCGGGGCCGCAGGGGCCGCATGGCGACCGGCGTGCAGTCGAGCACGGCGAGCAGCTCGGGCCCGTCGACGTGCTTGCTGGTGAGGCCGCCCCGGAGCACGTTGTCGGAGTTGGCCATGATCTCGATGCCGACGCCTCCGAGGTAGGCATGGAGGTTGCCAGCGGGCAGTTCCACGGCGTCGTCGGCGTCGAGCTCGACCAGGTTGAGCAGCAGGGCCAGCACCACGCCCACGTCCCCCGGATGGCGACCGGCCAGGTCGGCCGCCCAGCGCCGCTCGGGGGTGAAGGGGCCGCTCCCGTCGGCCCGGACGGCCGCCGCGACGGCCCCCACCAGGGGCGCCGCCCCCTCCGATTCCGCCTGGCCCAGCACCCATTCCACGGCCGCCCGTACGTCGCCGGCGGCGAGGGCGTCGACCAGCGGTCCCAGCACGGGCACGCCGAGGTCGGCCAGCAGGTCGACGGTGACGGCCGGGTCGCGGAAGCCGCACAGGGCCTGGAACGGGCCGAGGGGGCAGATGAGCTCGGGCTTGGCGTTGGCGTCGGGGTAGTTGCGGTGCGGGGCGTCGAGGGGGATGTCGGCGGCCTCCTCCCGGGCGAAGCCGGCGGCCGCCTGCTCGGGTGACGGGTGGGCCTGCAGGCTGAGGGGCTGGGCGGCGGCCAGGACCTTGAGCAGGAACGGCAGCCGCCCGTGATAGGTGGCGGCCACCGTTGGTCCGAGGGTGGCGGCGGGGTCGGCGGCGATGGCCTCGGCCAGCGTGGCCTCGGAGGCGAGACGGGACGGGCCGAGCGGGTGCGCGCCCAGCCACAGTTCGGCCTGGGGCTGGCCGGTGGCGGGCTCGCCCAGCAGCTCGGGGATGGCCGTGGGCGAGCCCCAGGCGTAGGACTGCACGACGCCCCGCAACGGGACGATCGTGGCCGTCACGCCGCCACCAGCGCGCGGACGACGTCGGCCAGGGGCACGTCCCGGCGGCCCCCGCTGGCCCGGTCGCGGACCTCGACCGTGCCGCCGGCCAGCCCGCGCCCCACCACCACGATGGTGGGCAGGCCCAGCAGCTCGGCGTCGGTGAACCGCACCCCGGCCGACACGCCCCGCCGGTCGTCCAGCACCACTGCCCGGCCCTGCTCTTCGAGGCTGGCGGCCAGCCCCTCGGCGGCGGCGAAGCCGGCCTCGTCACGGGTGGCCACCACCACATGGACCGCCGCCGGCGCGGCCGCCGGGGGCCAGACGATCCCTGAGGCGTCGTGGTGCTGCTCGACGATCACGCTCACCAGGCGGGACACGCCGATCCCGTAGGAGCCCATGGTCACTCGCACCGCCGCGCCGTCGGCCCCGAGCACGTCGAGGCCGAGGGCGTCGGTGTAGCGCCGGCCGAGGCGGAAGACGTGACCGACCTCGACCCCCCGCTCCAGCCCCAGACCCGTGCCGCACCGGGGGCAGGGATCGCCGTCGTGCACGGTGGCCCCGGCCACCCAGGCGTCCACCGTGAAGTCCCGTCCCGCGACCACGTGGATGGCGTGGCGTCCCGGCTGGTTGGCGCCCGTCACCCACGACGAACCCGGGTTGACGCGGGGGTCGGCGAGGTAGCGGATGCCGAGGTCGGCCAGCACCTGGGGGCCCAGGTAGCCCCGCACGAGCGCGGGGTGGGCGTCGAAGTCCTCGGCCGTGAACACGCCCACGGTGGCGGGGGCGAGGGCGGCGCCGAGGCGCGCCAGGTCGACATCGCGGTCACCCGGGACGCCCACGACGACGACCTCGGGCGCGCCTGCCGGCGGGGTGACCGTGACGACGACGTTCTTCAGGGTGTCGGCGGCAGTGAACGTCCGGTTGAGGTCGAGGGTGTTGAGGCACTCGACGAGCGTGTCGATGGTGGGCGTGCCGGGGGTGTCCAGGACGACCACCGGCTCGTCGTCGCCCGGAGGCGCGGGGGGCGGGGCGACCTCGACCGCCTCGGCATTGGCGGCGTACCCGCAGGCCGGGCAGGCGGCGAAGGTGTCCTCGCCGGCGGGGGTGGGGGCGAGGAACTCCTCGGAGGCCGATCCGCCCATGGCGCCCGACAAGGCAGCGACCGCCACGGTGTGCACGCCCACGCGCTCGAACACGCGCCCGAACGCCTGGCGGTGGCGCTCGTAGGCCCGGGCCAGGCCGGCGTCGTCCACGTCGAAGGAGTACGAGTCGGCCATGGTGAACTCGCGGGCGCGCAAGGGACCGCCGCGCGGCCGCAGCTCGTCGCGGTACTTGGTCTGCACCTGGTACAGGACGAGAGGGAGCTCGCGGTACGACGACACGTCGCCCCGGACGAGGCTAGTGAACAGCTCTTCGTGGGTGGGGCCGAGGAGCAGGTCGGCGCCGCGGCGGTCGCGCAGCCGGAACAGCTCGTCGCCGTACTCCGTCCAGCGCCCGGTGGCCTCGACCTGCTCGCGCGGCAGCAGGGCAGGCAGCAGGACCTCCTGGCCGCCGATGGCGTCGAGCTCTTCACGGACCACGTCGGTGATCCGTCCGAGCACGCGCCGCCCGAGGGGGAGCCAGGCGTGGAGCCCGGCGGCGACCCGGCGCACGTACCCGGCCCGCACCAGGAGCTGGTGACTGGCCACCTCGGCGTCGGCCGGGACGTCGCGCAGGGTACGAGGGAACACCGACGACAGGCGCAGGACCACGGCGCCGCCACAGTACCGGCGGGCGGCCCCCCGGGCGCAGGGCCGCCCGGGGGCGAGGCGGGCGGCGGGGAGGCAGGGCGCGGCGAGCAGCCGGGCGAGGATGGGGCGGCGGGCGTGGCGGCCGGCGTGCGGGCCGGCTCACCGGCGCTTCAGTCAGGGATGTGCACCTCCACGGTGCAGATTCCTGCCCGAGGCAGGGATGTGCACCTCGGCGGAGGGCCGGCGGCGGGATCGGCGGCCCCGCCGCGGCCGGGCCCGCCGGTAGCTTCCGGGCCATGGCCAAGGCCTCCGTCCTGACCCCCCAGGGTGAGGACTTCCCCCGCTGGTACCAGGACGTGGTGGCCAAGGCCGAGTTGGCCGACAACGGTCCGGTGCGGGGAACCATGGTGATCCTGCCGTGGGGCTATGCCATTTGGGAGCGCATGCAGGCCGAGATGGACGCCCGCATCAAGGCCACCGGCACCCGCAACTGCTACTTCCCCATGTTCATCCCCGAGGGTTACCTGCGCCGGGAGGCCGAGCACGTCGAGGGGTTCGCCCCCGAGCTGGCCGTCGTCACGCACGGGGGCGGCAAGGAGCTGGAGGAGCCGGTCGTCGTGCGGCCCACCTCGGAGACGATAATCAACACCTACTTCGCCAAGTGGGTGCAGAGCTACCGCGACCTGCCCCTGCTCATCAACCACTGGGCCAACGTCGTGCGCTGGGAGCTGCGGCCCCGGCTGTTCCTCCGCTCCACCGAGTTCCTGTGGCAGGAGGGCCACACCGCCCACGTCGACCAGGCCGACGCCGCCGCCTACGCCCACACGATCCTCCGCGACGTCTACGAGGACTTCATGGTGG
>JBIOZN010000236.1:0-11658 GCA_044871175.1 Acidimicrobiales bacterium
GGGTGAGTTCTTCTGCCCCCAGTGCGGTGGCGATCGGCAGTGGGTCCTCGCCGTGTTGCGGCGCTGGTTCACGCTGTTCTTCGTCCCCTTGTTCCCGGTGAGCAAGGCGTCCGTCGAGGCGGTGGAATGCACGACGTGCCATAGCCGATTCCACACGGAGGTGCTCGGCCAGCCCACGGTCTCGGGGTTGACGGCCGAGTTGCAGGGGGCGATGCGTCTGGCCGCCACCGCCGTCGTGCGCTCGGCCGGGGGGCTCCCCAACCCGGTCGCGGTGGACGCCGTGCGCCACCAGGGTCTCGACTCCTACGACGCCTCCGCGCTCGCCCACGACGTCGCCCAGCTGGACTTGGCGTCGCTGCCCGAGCACCTCACCTATCTCGCCGGCGCGGTCAGCCTGACCGGGCGCGAGCAGCTCCTGGGCACGTTGGCCGACGTGGCCCGGACGGGTTCCGGTGGGGCGGCCCGGGCGACGCTCGAACAGATCGGGCGCGGCCTCGGCCTCAGCCCGGCGCACGTCGCCGGCGTGCTCCACGGCCTCGAGGAGTCGCGGGCGGCCGACGCCCCTCCCGCTGGTGGCGACGCCTGGCAGCCCCCGAGCGGTCCCGCCGCTCATTCCTGAACGGCTGCGCGGCGACGCAACCGCGCGACTGTCGTCAGTTCCGGTCGTTATACGACCGCTTCTGACGACTGTGCCACGAAGGAGAGGGCCCCGACAGCCCGTCGTCGTCAGGTGCCGGCGAGGCGGGCCACGACGGGGGCGAACTCCTCCATGTTCCGGCCGGCGATCGTGATGTAGCTGAACCCGAGCCGCTCGCGCCGTTCCTGGAGCTGGTCGCAGATGGCGTCCACCGAGCCGAAGAGGCCGTGGGGGTGCTGGGCGAGCTCGTCGGCCGACACACCGAAGCGCTCGGCCATGCCCGCCAGCGCCGTGGTGGGGTCGTCGGTGACGGCCACGAAGTAGGCGGCGATCTCCAGCTCGATCTGGTCGAAGCGCTCGCGCGCCCCCTCGCGCACCCAACCGAGCTTCTCCTCGGTGGCGGCCAGGGTGGAGCTGGCGACGCTGGCCGACCCCAGCCGGCCCGAGGCGTTGTTGAAGTTGATGCTCACGATGTCGGCCAGGCGGCCGGCCAGGCGCAGGATGCGAGGCGCGCCACCCCCGATGAAGATCGGCGGCGGGCTCTGGACGGGCAGGGGCCGCCCGGCGTAGCCGTGCACGTGCACGTACGTGCCGTCGTAGTCGATGTCGTCGCCGCTCCAGTGCGCCTTGAGCAGCTCGACCACCTCACCCAGCCGCTCGATGCGCACACCCGCCCGGTCCATGGGCACACCCAGGCCCTCGTACTCGGCCGTGATCCAGCCTGCGCCCATCCCCACCTCGAGGCGACCCTCCGAAAGGAGGTCGATGGTGGCCAGCTCCTTGGCCAGCACCGCCGGTTGGTGGAAATCGGCACAAAACACCCGGCAGCCGACGCGCAGTGACGTCGTGGCCGCCGCCGCCGCCATCACGGCGGCGATCGGCGCCAGGTCGACGGGGCGGTGCCCGGTGGCCTGGGAGATGGCGCCCGGCCCGAAGTAGTGGTCGGTGGTGAACAGGGTGGAGTAGCCGAGCTCCTCGGCCCGCCGGGCCAGGCCGAGCCACTCCTGCGCCGAGGTGGCCTCGGCCGATTGGACGGCGAACCGGAACGGGCGGGGCTTCATGCCGCCGGCTCCAGCGGGACCGGATTCTCCTGCGCCCATGCGTGCGCCTCGGGCGAGGCGACCCACGCCAGGGCGTTGGCCACCAGGCGGCGGTAGGGGCCGAGGGCGAAGGTGGCGCCGCTGTCGCCCGGCTGCAGGTACACCACCGGGCTGCGCTCGGCCACGGTCGCCCACCCGATGAGGTCCGTCCCCGGCGGGTGGGTGGAGCAGTCGGGGGCGGCGTCGGCGCCGTAGAGGACGTGCTCGTAGGTGGACACGAAGCGGCTCCCGTCGAAGTCGGCGTCGGCCCGCAGCAGCGGCACGACGGCGTCGGTGAACACCGGACAGAGGTACAGCTCGTCGGTGAGCTCGAAGTCGCCGACGCCGGCGCACACGGGATGATCCGTCGCCACGACCCGCACCCGGTACGACGTGATGGTGGTGCCCGACGACGGCCACGCCGTCCCGTTCACCGAGCCCGGCGCGTACAGGAACCGGCCGCCGAGGGCGCGCGCCCAGCCGTCCCACGCCGGCCACCCGGCCAGCGAGTGGTGGGTCACTACCAGGCCCTGGCCCCGCCGAAGCAGCTCGATCAGCGCCGTGCGCGTGGCGTCGTCGGGCCCGCACGGCTCGGGCGGCGCGCCCCGCTGCAGCCGCAGCCCGGGGATGTCGTGGCAGAGCACGGCGTCCCAGGCGCCCGCCGCGTCCGGCGTGAGCCACGCCTGGGCTGACGGCTGGCGGGCGTGGGCCCAGGGCCAGCCCCGCTCGTCGCAGATCGCCGCCATCATGGCGAACAGGGCGTCGAGGTCGACGCGGTGGCCCCCAGTGAGGACGAGCACCCGGCGCGGGCGCTCGGCGGCGCTCATCCCAGTGACCCGCCCACCCACGAGCGGTCGGAGGGCCGGGACGCGCTCATCCCAGCGAGCCTCCGGCCCACCATTGCTCGAGGGCCCGGGGGGTCGCTCATCCGAGCGAGCCTCCGGCCCACCATTGCTCGAGGGTCCGCGGGGTCGCTCATCCGAGCGAGCCTCCGGCCCACCATTGCTCGAAGGCCGGCTTCAGGGCCGACGACACCGGTTCGAGCAGGAAGCCGGCGGGCGAGCGCACGTAGGTGAACGCGCCGTAGCCCTCCTCCGGTGGCTTCTGCGCGAGCTCCAAGGTCCAGCCTGCCGCCACCAGCAGTTCGCTCGTGGCGGCCACGTCGTCGGCCCACACGCCGATGTGGTGGACGCCGGGCCAGTCGCGACCGTCCCACACCGAACCGGGCGCGCCCTGGAGCAGCTCGACGTGCTGGGGGCCGGCGGCGGAGTACGTGAACCGCAGCGGGACCGTGCCGGCCCCCTCCCCCGGCCGCCACACGCGTTGCTGGCGCTCCGTCACCTCCGCCCACGTGAGCCCGAGGCCGGCGCCCAGCTCGGCCATGGCCGCTTCGAGGTCGGGCACGCGCACGCCGACGTGGAACAGCTGCTGGTAGTCGAAGCCAGTCACAGCACCCCCAGTTCGGCCAGGGTGGCGCGGCAGGCGTCCACGCCGGTGAAGGCGACAGCGGTGATGCCCAGGGCGGCCGCCGGCGGAAGGTTCTCCTCGAAGTCGTCGAAGAAGACGACCTCCTCGGCCGGGCGGGCCAGGCGGGCCAGGAGCTCCTTGTAGATGGCGGGGTCGGGCTTGCGCACGCCCACCTCCGAGGAGTCGATGAGGTGGTCGAAGATGGTGGCAGGCAGCTGCCCCCGCCAGTCGAGGGCCTCGCGGACGTTGTTGGTGAGCAGCGCCGTCGTGCAGCGCTCGTGCACCTCGCCCACCAGCTCCACCATGGCGGGGTTCAGCTTTTGGCCCCACTCGACGGCCGTGGCCACCCGGCGGATGTCGAGCCGGCAGCCGTGGCGGGCCTCGGCCTCCACGCAGATGTACTTCAGGAACTCCCGTGCGCTGATCTCGGCCGTCTCCAGCCGGGCCATCTGGGGGTCGCCCCGCATGAAGCCGGCCAGGCTGTTGGGGGGCAGGCCCAACTCGCGCTCGTAGTCGCGCAGCCCGGCGAGGGGGTCGACGCTGACCACACCGGCGAAATCGAAGGCGACGGCCGTGATCACAGCGCCGGCGAGCATACCCGTCGCCGTCTCGACCCCAGGAAGGCGGCTGGTAGCGTGCGCCCGCGGCTCGTCACCGCGAGGGGGAGGACATGGGAGAGCTCGACGCGCAAGTCGCAGTCATCACCGGCGGCACACGGGGCATCGGGCGCGCCATCGCCGAGGAGTTCCTCACCGAAGGCGCCCGCGTCGTCATCAACGGCCGCAGCGAGGAGAAGGGGCGCCAGGCGCTGGCCGAGATGGGGGCCGGCGACAACGCCGTCTTCGTGGCCGGCGATGTCATGCAGCGGGGGGACTGCGAGCGGGCCGTCGACACAGCCGTCGAGCGGTTCGGCCGGCTCGACATCATGGTCAACAACGCCGGTGGCGGTGAGAACTATGCCCCGGTCGCCCAGATCACCGATGAAGCCATGCAGACCGGTTTGCTGTGGAGCTTCTGGTCGACGTTCTGGTGCACACGCCGGGCCCTCAACGTCATGATCCCTCAGCAGTCGGGACGGATCATCAACATCAGCTCGGTCGAGGGCAAGGTTGGGAAACCGGGCATCTCTCCGTATGTCACCGCCAAGCACGCCGTCAATGGGTTCACCAAGGCCTGTGCCCACGAGGTAGGAACGCTCGGGATCACGGTCAACTCCATCTGCGCCGGCGCGGTGGAGACCGACACCATGCGAGAGCAAGGCCCGGCGGCCGCCGAGTCGATGGGTATCACCTACCAGGAGCTGCTCGACCGGTTCGCGAGTGAGGCGGCTACGCAGCGGCTCATCGACCTGGAGGACGTGGCCGCGATGGCCGTGTTCCTGGCGTCCAAAGCGGGCGGGGGGCTCACGGGATCGTTGATCTCGGTCGACGGCGGCACGTCGCCGTACTGAGCGAAAAGGGGCAGTGATGGGCAAGCTCGAGGGCAAGGTCGCCGCCATCACCAGCGGCACGCGCAGCATCGGCCGCGGCATCGCCGATGCCTTCCTCGCCGAAGGCGCATCGGTGGTGGTGAACGGCCGTGACCCCGAGAAGGGGGCCACGTGCCTGAAGGAGATGGGGGCCGGCGACCGGGCCGCCTTCTTCCCGGGCGACGCCACCACGCAGGAAACCAACGAGGGGATCGTCGACTTCGCCGTCGAGCGCTACGGCAAGCTCGACATCATGGTGTGCAACGCCGGGGGTGTTCGTAAGGCCGCCCCCATCGCCCAGATGCCCGACGACGAATGGCTGTACGAGCTGGACTGGAACCTGAACAGCGTGTTCTGGGGCATGCGTCGGGCCTTGCAGCACATGATCCCTCGGGGCGAGGGCGGGCGGATCATCGCCACCTCGTCGGTCGAGGGCAAGATGGGCAAGCCCGGGGTGTGCGGCTACGTCACGTGCAAGCACGCCATCAACGGCCTGGTGAAGTGCGCGGCGCGCGAGGTGGGCACGCTCGGCATCACGGTGAACGCCCTGCTGCCCGGCATCATCGAGACCGACATCGTGAAGGAAACGGGCCCCGAGTCGGCCGTGGCTATGGGTGTGGGCACCTACGACAACATGATCGCGTGGTTCGTGCACGAGTCGGCCATCAAGCGCCCCAACACCGTGGAGGAGGTGGCCGGGGCCGCCGTGCTACTGGCCTCCGACCGCGGCCGCAACATCACCGGGTGCCTCTTCCCCGTCGACGGCGGCACCATGCCCTACTGAGTTTGCACCCTTGAGGCCCTATATGGGCTCTGAGGGTGCAAACCGGTTGCCGTTGCCGGGCGGGAAGAACGTGCCCGACAGGTCGGGCGGGCCCTGGTAGAGCCTGGTCAGCGCTCGCCGGGTGAACCGCCAGGCGCCGTCGACGCGCCGGTATTCGTCGTCGTACCAGGCCACCAGCACGGCCGGCGACCCATCGGTGCGGCGGTTGTACTCCTGGAGGTACCAGCGGCCGCGGCCGACGTCGCCGTCCAGCGACGCTTCGCCGTTGGCCACCAGCTGGATCACGCTCGCGTACTTGGCCATCTCGGTGGCCCACAGGGTGACGATGGCCTCGCGGCCCTGCACCTGGCGCTCGGCGTCGAGCACCCACAGGGCGTCCTCGGCCCAACACGCGGACCACTGCTCGGCGTCACGGCGGCAGACGGCGTCGGCATAGCGGTGCACCAGCATGTCGATCGTTAGCATCGGCGCATGATCGTCATCGCCGGCTGGCTCGATGTCGAGCCGGCCGTCCGCGACCAGCTCGTGGCCGCCACCGTCGCGCTGCAGCAGTCGACGCGCCAGGACGAACCCGGGTGTGCCGGCTACGTCATGGCCGCCGATCCCGTGGATCCCGCCCGGGTGCACATCTTCGAGGAGTGGGCCACCCCCGAGGACCTCGAGGCGCACTTCCGCCATCCCAATTTCGCCGCCATGCGCGAGATCATCGGCGGCTACCCGCGCCAAGGCAGCCACACGCTCAAGTATCGGGTCGACGTCACGGCTCCGGTGCGCAATGCCGACGGAGTGGCCACGGCTTCGTTCTGACCCGCCTGCGCCTACAGTCGGCGGGATGGGTCAGCCCTATTCCCACGTGGCACGGGCGCTCGAGTTCGATCCGTTCGACGGGTTCGCCTACCTGCGCGAGCACTGCCCCGTGCACCACGAGGCCGACCACGACCCGCCGTTCTTCGTCGTGAGCCGCCACGCCGATATCGAGCCGATGCTGCGCCATCCCCACCAGTGGCGCAACGGCGACGGTCCGGGCGTGTTCTTCCAGGACAAGGGCGTCCTCGGCTCGGCCGACGACCCCGACCACGCCCGCCACCGGTCGGTCGTCCGGCGGGCGCTGGCGCCCACGGTGATCGCCCGCCTGGAACCACGCATCGGGGCGATCGCCGACGACCTCCTCGACCGGATCGTCCCCCGGGGCGAGGGCGACTTCGTCGACCTGTACGCCTTCCCGTTCCCGGCCCTGGTGATCGCCGAGCTCATGGGCGTCGATCCCGAGGATCGCGACGACTACCGCCGCTGGAGCGTGGCCGTGATCGAGGCGCTGGCCGGCGGCGACCTGGGGGCCTATGCCGAGGCGACGCGAGCCATCTGGGACGACGTCAACCGCCGGATGGACGAGCGCCAGGCGGTCCTCGACGCCGCCGACCTGCCGGCCGGCGCCGACCCCATCGGCACCATCCTCCCCGAGGATCTGCTCAGCGTCATGCTGCTCGCTCGCCGCGAGGGGACGCTGTCACGCAGCGAGGCCCAGCACCTCGCCCACCAGCTGCTGGTCGCCGGCCACGAGACGACCACCAGCCTCATCGGGTGGATGCTGTACCGGCTCATCCAGCGCCCCGACCTGATGAGCCAACTACGCACCGACCCCGCTCGGCTCGACATGGCCATCGAGGAGGCGCTCCGTTTCGACTCGCCCGTCCAGGGGCTGTTCCGCACCAATCGGGAGCCGGTGGAGCTGCACGGCCAGCTCATCCCCGCCCGCAGCAAGGTGCAGGTGCTGTACGCCGGCGCCAACCGCGACCCCGAGCGGTGGGAGCACCCCGACGAGTTCCGGCTCGACCGGGACGAGAACGACCTGCGCGGCCACCTGGCCTTCGGATGGGGCATCCACTACTGCATCGGCGCCCCGCTGGCCCGGCTGGAGACCCGGCTCACGTTCGAGCGGGTCCTGGCCCGGATGGGCGACATCGAGCTGGCCGGCGAGCCCCGCCGCAACCAGTCGTTCGTGGTGCGGGGCCTGACGAGCCTGCCCCTCCGCTGGACGCCGGTGGACCCCCAGCGGTGAGCCTGCTCGACCGCTTCCGGCTCGACGGCGCAGTCGCCGTGGTCACCGGCTCGGGGCAGGGCATCGGGCGCGCCATCGCCTGGGGCCTGGCCGACGCCGGCTGCGATGTGGCCGTGAACGCCCGCCGCCGGGCCGACCTGGATGAGACGGCCAAAGGCGTCGAAGACCGTGGCCGGCGGGCGCTGGTGGTGGCCACCGACATCCGCGACCACTCCGAGGCCCTGGCCGACGCCACCATGAGCGAGTTCGGGCGCCTCGATGTGTGGGTGAGCAATGTGGGCGGCTCGGACGAAAAGACGGTGCGGGAGCTGGTGGACACGCCCGACGACGTCTGGCGCGCCCAGCTCGAGCTCAACCTCACCACCGCGTTCCAAGGGGCCAAGGCGGCCGCCCGGCACATGCGGCGAGGCGGTTGCATCGTCAACATCGCCTCCGGCGCAGGCATGCGCGGTTCGCCGCGCACCGGGCCGTACGCCGCCGCCAAAGCGGGCATGCTGAACCTCACCCAGACCCTCGCCCTTGAACTGGGACCCCGGGGCATCCGGGTGAACGCGGTGTCACCGGGGCCCGTGGCCACCGAGGCCTTCCGGGAGGTGCTGGGCGTGGCCGATCGGCTCGACGCCATCGCCGCCACGATCCCGCTGGGACGCGTCGGCACGCCCGACGACATCGCCGCCGCCGTCGTATACCTGGCCTCGCCGGCGGCCGACTGGGTGACGGGCCAGAACCTGCTCGTGGCCGGGGGCCGCACCGAGCGCAGCTACCAGTACGAGCCCAGACGTGAGGGGTGACGCAATGGCCGAGGACTACGTCGACAGCTACGAGGACGTGCGCACGTTCCGCCTGTCGGAGGGCAGGGAGAAGACCCTGCTCGACAAGCAGACCGAGTGCTGCTTCATGTGGACGACCAAGGACGGCGATCCCGTCGGGGTCATCATGAACTACGTGGTGCGCGACGGGCACTTCTGGTTGACGTGCACCCGCCGGCGCAAGCGGGTGGCGGCGGTGGAGGCTCGCCCCCGGGTCGCCATCGCCATCACCAGCCGGGGCACCGACCTAGGCGTCAGCCAGGCCGTCACTTACAAGGGCACCGCCATCCTGCACGACGACGATGACACCAAGGCGTGGATGTACCCGGCCCTGGCCGCCAAGGTGCGGCCCGAAAGCGCCGACCGCCAGGCCGCCTTCGTGCACCACCTCGACACCCCCGAACGGGTCGTGATCGAGCTCGTCCCCGACACGCGCATCGGCTTCGACGCCGAGGAGATGTTCCGCCAGTCCCCCGCCGGCCCCAGCCGCACCCAGGTCTGATTCGCGCCACTGTCGTCACTTGTCGTCGTGTGACGACGCAAACTGACGAAAGTGGCGCGTTCGAACGCGAAGGCGGCGCGCCGCCGGCTATTCGCCGCTGACCTCTTCGAGGACGGTGTCGCCGAGGTAGCTCGCCTCCAGCAGGTCGCGCCGCCCGGCCAGCTCGCGGCCGGCCCCCGACAGCACGATCTCTCCGTGGTTCAGCACGTGGGCGTAGTCGGCCACTTTGAGGGCCATGTGGATGTGCTGCTCGACCAGCAGCACGCCGATGCCGGTGCGGTCGGCCACGTCGCGCATGATGGGCAGCAGCCGCTCGACGATGATCGGGGCCAGGCCCAGGCTCATCTCGTCGACCATGAGCACCTTGGGGTTCGACACCAGGGCCCGACCGACGGCCAGCATCTGCTGCTCGCCGCCCGACAGCAGGCCCGCCCGCCGCTCCATCAGCGGGCGCAGCGCCGGCAGCAGCTCGAGAACCCGGTCGTAGCCCTCGCTCTGCTCCTTGCGCGACCCCCGCAGCCCGAGCTTCAGGTTCTCGCGGACGGTGAGCCCGAAGAACAGCGAACGGTCCTCGGGGACATGGGCGAGGCCGACCTTGGCCATCTTGTAGGGCGCCCCGTACTTGATCTCGTGGCCGAGCACGGTGACCGAACCCGACAGCACCTTGACGATGCCCGACACGGTGAGCAGCGTCGTCGTCTTGCCGGCACCGTTGGGGCCCAGCAGGGCGACCACCTCGCCGGGGCGCACCTGCAGGTTCACGCCGCGCACGACGGGGATGCCGGCGTAGCCCGAGCTGAGGTCGCGGATGTCGATGAGCGGGGTGGCGCCGTTACCGCTGCTGTTGCTGACTGCGCCCTCGCCGCTGCTGCTACTAACTGCGCCGCCCTCGCGGCTGCCGCTGACTGCACCGCCCTCGCCGCGGCTGCCGGCTGCGCCCGCGCCGCTGGCGGGGGTGCCTTCGCTTGCACTGGTGCTCATTCCGTCGGGCCCCCTGGGATCGACTCTGCCGGTGCCTCTTCGCCGTCCCTGGCCGACTCGCCCAGGTAGGCCGAGATCACGGCCGGGTTGGCCCGGATCTGGGCGGGCGTCCCCTCACCGATGATCTTGCCGAAGTCGAGCACGTACAGGTAGTCGCAGACGCTGAGGACCAGACCCATGTCGTGGTCGATCATGAACACCGAGATGCCCTCGTTCAACAGCCCCCGGAGATGGGTGCCCAGGACCTGGCTCTCGGCCGTGTCCAGCCCGGCGGCGGGCTCGTCGAGCAGGACGAGCTTGGGGTGGGCGGCCAGGCCGCGAGCCACACCCACCAGCTTGCGCTGGCCGTGGGAGAGGTCGGTGGGCACGCGGTCGGCGACGTGCCCGAGGCCCACCACGTCGAGGGCCCAGGAGATCCGCGTCTTGATGTCGCGGTCGACCAGGTGGATGTGGGCCATGTCGAGGAACGGCGTGTACCACTTGGCCGCCTGGGCGGAGGCGAGGAGGTTGTCCTCCACGCTCAGGTCCTCGAACAGTTCGAGGGACTGGAACGTGCGCACCAGTCCGAGGCGCGCCCGCTTGTGCGCGGGCAGGGTGTGGATGTCCTTGCCGTCGAAGGAGACCGCGCCACGCGAGGGCACGTAGCCGGTGACGGCGTCGATGAAGGTGGTCTTGCCGGCGCCGTTGGGGCCGATCAGGCCGACGAACGCGCCCTCGTGGACGTTGATGTTGACGGCGTCGTTGGCCCGCATGATGCCGAAGGTGACGCTGAGGTCGCGGGTCTCGAGCAGGGGGGCCATCACCGGCTCCCCGCCGGGATCGCCCCGGCCGGCTCAGCCGACACCGCCGGTGCGCGCGCCGGCCGACGCGAGACCTTCCCCCAGAGACCCTTGCCCGTCTCGGCGAAGCTGGCGGCGACGCCCTCGGGGTTGAGCACGGCGTTGAGGATGAGACCGATGGCGCCGATCAGCGGCACATAGGCCTCGAAGTCCTGCGAGGCCTGGGTCGAGATGAAGACGGCGACCAGGCCGCCGCCGAACAGGACGCCGCCGACGATCGCTCCGTACACGCGGGTGATGCCGCCGATGTAGACGAAGGCGAACAGCGCCAGCCCGATGAACAGCGAGTAGGTGTCGATGCGGATGGTGCCCAGCCGGTAGCTCTGCACCACGCCGGCCACGCCGGCGATGCCGGCGGCGATGGCGAAACCGAGCAACTTGGTGGCGGCCACGTTGATGCCGGCGGCGGCGGCCGCGCGCTCGTTGGCCCGCACGGCCAGGAACTGTCGCCCCGTGACGCCTTTGCGCAGGCCGATGATGGCCAGCGCGATCAGGACGAACATGATGATGGCGAAGACGCTGAAGCCCCAGTAATCGGTCTGGGCCGTGTCGGGGTCGGCGGCGCCGACGTAGGCGCCGAACCAGTTGGGCTTGGGGATCGGGTAGTTGGACACCGCCGATGCCCCGTACAGCTTCTCGTTTCTCAAGATGAGCAGCGAGATCGGGGCCACCGCGGCCAACGTCACCACCGCCAGCTGCACGCCGCGGATGCGGATGGCGGGGATACCGATCAGCATCCCGAGCGCCACCGCGGCCGCCACCCCGAGCAGGGCGGCGATGGGGTCGGGGAGGTTGGGGCCGTGCACGGAGAGGAGGTCGAACTGGCTCACCTTCTCGACGTTGGCCGACAGGCGGGCGGCGGTGTAGGCGGCCACGCCGGCCAGGCTGAGCTGCACCAGCGAGATCTGCCCCAGGTACCCGGTGATCACCACCCACGACAGCATGATCATCCCGGAGATGAGCGTTGTGGTGAGGGCGACCTCCCAGTTGCCGGTGAAGACGTTCACCAGGAAGAGGGCCACGATCACCGGGA
>JBIOZN010000237.1:0-4162 GCA_044871175.1 Acidimicrobiales bacterium
CATGTGTGGCTCTGAGGGTGCAAACCCATCAGGAGGTGAGGGGTGGGCGGGGGCGGGGGCGGCGGACGAACCGCCAGCGGGTGCGGGCCCGGCGGGCGGAGGCGATGCGGACGTGGTGGGCGGTGCGTTCGAGCTCGCGACGGCGCTCGGCGGCCATTTCCTCGATCAAGAGCATGCCCTTGACGGTAGGACGGGACCCGGACAGTTCCCGTCCGCATTGCGCGAGAAGATGGCGAATATGCACGAGGGCGAGACGCCCGCCGAGCGCCTGCTCGCCCCGCTGTCGCTCTTGCCGGCGCGCCCGTCGTGGACGGCCGAAGAGCTGAGCGGCCGCCTCGGCGTCACCCCGCGCACGGTGCGCCGGGCCGTCACCCGGTTGCGCACCCTGGGTTATCCCGTGGACGCCGAGCCCGGGCCCTACGGCGGCTACCGCCTGGGTGCGGGCGCAGCCCTCCCGCCGCTGCTGCTCGACGACGACGAGGCGGTGGCCGTCGTCGTCGGCCTGCACCTCGCCGCGGGCCACGGGGTGGCGGGCTACGAGGACGCGGCTGTCGCCGCCCTCGTCAAGCTCGAACAGGTCATGCCCGCCCGGCTGCGCGAGCGGGCCGCCGCTCTCCGGGCCACCGCCTTCCCCCGGCCCCGCCCCGGGCGGGACAGGCCGGGCGTGGCCCCCGAGACCCTCGTGCTGGTGGCCCAGGCCTGCCGGCGCCTGGAGCGGCTGCGCTTCACCTACGTCGACGCCCAGGACCGCGCGACCGAGCGCCTGGTCGAGCCGTTCCAGGTGGTGCACGCCGACCGCCGTTGGTACCTGGTGGCCCGCGATCCCGCCCGGGCCGACTGGCGCACGTTCCGGCTCGACCGCATGCGCGCCGTCGCCCTGAGCGGCCACCGCTTCGTGCGCACCGACGAGCCCGACGCCCGGCGGCTGGTCGAGGTCGGTGTCGCCGTGGCCGCCCACACCTGGCAGGCCGAGGTCGAGCTACCCGTGCCGGTGGAGGAGGCGGCCGCGGTCATTCCGCCGACGGTGGGCGTCCTCGAGCCCGCCGGCGACGGCGTCACCCGCCTGCGCATCGGAGGCGACCTCGACTGGGTCGCCCGCTACCTGGTGTCCCTGCCCTTCGCGAGCCGGGTGGTGGCGCCCGACGAACTGCGGGCCGAGCTCCACGACCTCGGCGCCCGCCTGCAGCAGGCTCACGCCTCCAGCGGCTCGGCCCCGGCGTCGAGCAGCAGCCGGTAGATGTCGGCGGCGTTGCGCACGCCGTAATCCTGGTAACAGTTGTTCATCAGGATCTGGACCTCGCCGGCCTGGGCGGCCAGCGCCTGCACCCGGGGCACCCACTCGGCCAGCTCGGCGTCGTCGTAGAGGTACTTGAACCGCTCGGCGGCCGTGGTGGTGCGGGCCTTCCACGTCGAGTCGGCCCGGCCGTGGAAGCGGACGACGGCGAGGCCGGCGGTGGCCGCCGGCACCGCCGGCAGGCCGCTCACCGGCGGGGCGTCGACGGCGACGTAGGTGAGGTCGTGGTCGGCTAGGAAGTCGAGCGTGCGGCGACGGTCGTCGTCGTCGGCCACCCACCGGGGCGAGCGCAGCTCGACCAGCACGGGGAGGTCGCCCATGCGCTCGCGGACCCGGGCCAGCTCCTCCCGGTTGGCCCGCTTGGGCGTGAACCACGGGGGGTACTGGAACAGGACCCCGCCGAGCCGGTCGGCGTCGTGCAGCGGCGCCAGGGAGGCGACGAACCGCCGCCAGGCCTCCTCGAGGGCGCCCGGGCTCAGGTGGTGGGCGTACACGTTCTTCTTGGCGGCCGCCTCGGGGTCGAAGCCGGCGCGCACGTCCTCCCACACCGTCTCGGGCCGGGTGGGGTGGCCCGTCAGGAGCGAGTAGGCCTTGACGTCGAAGCGGAAGCCGGGCGGGGTGCGCTCGGCCCAGCCTCGGGTCAGGTCCTCGGTGGGCGGCCGGTAGTACGTGCTGTCGGCCTCCACCACCGGGAAGCGGGCGGCGTAGAAGGCCAGGCGCTCGGCTGCGCTCATCGACTTCTTCGGGTACCACGCCGTCTCCTTCACCAGCGTGGGGTCGGTCCACGAGCAGGTGCCCACCCGCACGAGGGCCTCCTCCCAGCGCAGCAGCGGCCCCAGGGTGAGCGGCGACGGCGGCATCGGGTCCATCCTCCCAGCGGGTTCAGCGGGCCGGCACCGGGATGCGCTGGAGGTCGCGGGCGGCCACGACGGCCGGGAAGATCGGGGCCGCTTCGGCCGCATAGGCCGCCGGGTCGGGGTGACGCTGGGAGAAGTGGGTGAGCACCAGCCGACGGGCGCCGGCGCGGGCGGCCAAGGTGGCCGCCTGGGCGGCGGTGAGGTGGCCGTAGGCCTCGGCGAGCGCCCGCTCGGGCTCGAGGAACGTCGACTCGCACACGAGCAGGTCGACCTCGGCGGCCAGCTCGAGGGCGCCGTCGCACCAGCGGGTGTCCATGACGAACGCCATCCGCTGGCCCCGGCGGGGTTCGCTCACCTCCTCCAGGCCGATCCGCCGGCCGCCGAGCGTGAGCTCGCCCTCCCGTTGCAGCCGCCCGATGTCGGGGCCGCGCACTCTGGCGGCCTCCAGGCGGGCGGGGAGCATCCGGCGCCCGTCGGGCTCCTCGATGCGGTAGCCGACGGTGTCGACCCGGTGGTCGAGGCGCCGGGCCGTCACCGTGAACGGGGGTCCGCCGCTGATGCGCCCGTCGGCCTCGACCAGCTCGAGGCGGATGTCGGCGGTGTCGTCGTAGATCGAGGCGGATCGGAGCCGCTCGACGTAGGGCCGGCCCGAGGCGGGGGCGTGCACGGGCACGGCGTGCGGCACCCGTTCGAGGGCGAGCCGCTTGAGCACGCCGGGCAGCCCGAGGCAGTGGTCGCCGTGAAGGTGGGTGATGCAGATTCGGGTGATGGCCGAGGCGGGAACGCCCGCCAGGGTGAGCTGGCGCTGGGTGCCCTCACCCGGGTCGAACAGCACCCCCTCGCCGTCCCAGCGCAGCAGGTAGCCGTTGTGGTTGCGCTCGCGGGTAGGTGCCTGGGAGGCGGTGCCCAGCACGACCAGCTCCCGGATCACCCCCGGACGGTAGTGGGCGCCCCGACGACGCCCGCGTGACGGCGGGGTGAACGGTCGGCGCACCGCAGTGGATCGCGCCCGCTCGGCCCCTACCTTCATGGGTGTCGGTGAGGCGTTCCGCCCATCCCCCCGTGGCGCGTCGAGCGCCTCGCCGGCCGTCCTCTTGGTGCACAAAGACCGGGGGGCTGTATCCCCGGCGACCGCGACGGGTAGCGAGCGGAAGCACCCCCAGGCGGGGAGCGGTTGCACCCAGGAACACTTGGCAGGAAGAACGCTTGCCAGGAAGAGAGGCAGGTTCGAATGTCCACGATCGGAGCGAGCGGCGGGGCCTCCACCACGACGCAGCCGGGGCCAGGCGGCCCGTCGGCCGCGAGCGAGGACGGGCCGTCGTCGACCTCGAGCAGCTCCCGCGGCGCGCTGGTCACGCGAGGCGGTGGGGCGATGTTGCAGAGCCCCATGGGAAAGACGTCCATCGCCGACTCGGTGGTGGCCAAAGTGGCCGGCCTGGCCGCCCGGGAAGTGACCGGCGTCCACGAGATGGGCAAGGCGGCGGGGCGGGCCTTCGGTGCCCTGCGCGAGAAGCTCCCGGTCGGGTCCTCCTCGCCCAGCCCCACCCAAGGCGTCAAGGTCGAGGTGGGCGAACGCCAGGCGGCGGTCGACCTCGACTTGATCATGGACTACGGCGTCTCCATCCCCGACGTGTCCCAGGCGGTACGGGACAACGTCATCCAGCGGGTCGAGTCCATGACCGGGCTCGAGGTGGTCGAGGTGAACATCGCCGTCGACGACATCTGGCTGGGCGAGGAGGAGTCGCCCGAGCAGCCCCGGGTCGAGTGACCGCGCCGGCTGCCGTCGACGTCGCTGCCGTCGCCGCCGCCGTCGGGGCCCTGCCCGGCGTGAGCCGGTTGTACGGCGGCGTCGTGGGCGAGGTCGCCACGTACGGCCCCTCCGGGCACGTCGCCGGCGTGCGCGTGCGCGGTGGACGGGACGACGACCCGGCCCGCCTCGAAGTCCACATCGTGGTGGCGCCGGGCTGCTCGCCCCTGGAGACGGCCGACGCCGTGCACGGCGTCGTCGCCC
>JBIOZN010000238.1:0-5646 GCA_044871175.1 Acidimicrobiales bacterium
TCGGCCTGGTCGCCGCTCTGGCTCGACGAGGCCCAGGGGGTGGCCATCGCCCGGCTGCCCGTCAGCCAGCTCTTCGGCGCCCTCCGGGAGGATGGTGCCCCTCCGCTCTACTACCTCGTCCTCCACGGCTGGATCCGGGTCGTCGGCGACGGTGCGCTCGCCGTGCGAGCCTTGTCGGGCCTGATCGGCGTGGCCACGCTGCCGCTGGCCTACGTCGCCGGCCGCCGTGTCGGGAGGCGGGCGGCGGGTGTGGCCACCCTCGCCCTCCTGGCCACCTCGCCGTTCGCCATCCGGTACAGCACCGAGGCGCGCATGTACGCGCTGGTGATCCTGCTGGTGTTCGCCGGGTTCGTCGTCTTCGCCCGGGCCTGGGAGCAGCCGTCGCGTGGGCGCCTGGCGGCGCTGGCCGTAGTGACCGGGCTGTTGCTGCTCACGCACTACTGGTCGCTCTACCTCGTCGCCGCGGTGGTCGCCGTCGTGGCCGCCGGCGCGCTGCGGGGCCACCCGTCGGCTCGGCCGGTGCTCGTCGCCCTCGGCGGGGGCATCGTCGGCTTCCTCCCCTGGGTGCCGAGCTTCGTCTTCCAGCTCCAGCACACGGGTGCGCCCTGGGCGTGGTCCCCCAGCTTCACCGACCTCATCGACGCCGCCCGCGACCTGGCCGGTGACGGCCACGGGGTGCAGTGGCTGATGTGGCTGGGGATGCTCGCCCTGATCGCCCTCGGCGCGCTGGGCGAGCGCGTCCCGGGCGGGGTCCACCTGCGCTGGCCGCCCCGACCGGCCCCCGCCGTGCTGGCCGTCGTGGTCACGATGACCCTCGCCCTCGCGCTGGCGGCCGGCAAGCTGACGAGCGCGCCCATCACCGGGCGCTATCTGGCCGTCGTGTTCCCGTTGGGCGTGCTGCTCGCCGGCGTGGGCATCGCCACCCTCGGGCGCCGCGGCGCGGTGGCCGTGCTCGTGGCGCTGGGGACGGCCGGGCTGGTGGTGGGCACCCAGGAGGCCGCCCGGCCGCGCACCCAGGTGGCCCAGGTGGCCGAGGCCATTCGCGCCCGGGCCCGTCGCGGCGACCTCGTCGTGTACTGCCCCGACCAGCTGGGCCCGTCGGGCACCCGTCTGCTTCCCCGGGCGCTGGCCCAGGTGGCCTACCCCGGCCTGACCTCGCCCCAGCGGGTCGACTGGGTCGACTACCAGGACCGGATCGACGACGCGCTGCCGTTCTCGACCGCCCTCGACCTCGACCAGCGCGCCGGTAAGGGCGACATCTGGTTCGTCACGTCGCCGATCTACGTCAACATCGGCGATGCCTGCCGCCGGTTGGAGACGGCCCTGAAGGCGGTGCGGCCTCGCTCGACCGAAGTCGTCACGCCGTCGGGCAATTACGACGAGCAGGCCCGCCTGGCCCGGTTCCGGGGATGAAGGCCCACCTGCGGGCGGCGCTGCCCCCGTGGGTCGCCACGCGAGTGGTGGTGGGTTTCGCCCTGCTCACCACGGCCATCGTCCACGCGGGGACGAGGGCCACCGATCCGGTGGTTGGCACCGCCGAGCACGGCGGCCTGCTGAGCTGGGACGCCGCCTGGTTCTTCGACATCGCCGCCCACGGCTACGGCCCCCTGCCCGAGGAGGGGTTGCGCTTCTTCCCGGTGTACCCCCTGCTGGCCCGGCTCGTGGCCCCGGTGGTGGGCATCGGCGCCGGGCTGGTGCTGCTGGCCAACGGCGCCGCCCTGGCGTTCACCGCATGGCTGCGCCGGCTCGTGGTGGACGACCTGGGTGACATCGACCTGGCCGACCGCAGCATTTGGGTGCTCGCCCTGGCTCCCACGGCCTTCGTGCTGGTGATGGGGTACAGCGAGGCCCTGGCCGGGCTGGCCGCGGTGGTGGCCGTGTGGGGCGCCCGGCGCCAGCGGTGGGGCGTGGCCGCGGGGGCGGGCGCCTGTGCCGGGGCGCTGCGGCCGTCGGGGCTGTTCCTGGTGGTGCCGCTGGCCATCGAGGCCGTCCACCTGCTGGGCAAGGCCGATGCCGGCGAACGCCGGGGACGGGCGGTGGCCGTGGCCGCGCCCGTCCTGGGCATGCTGCCCTACCTGGCGTGGGTGGCCGCCACCCGCGGCGACTGGCGGCTGCCGTTCACGGTGCAGCAGGCCGACCACCTGCGGGGCCGCTTCACGAACCCGGTCACCAACGTGGCCCACGCCCTCGGCCACCTCGACGGGAGCGACATCGTGCTCGGCCTGCGCGGCCTGTGGGCCCTGGCGCTGGTGGCGCTGCTGGTCGTCGTCGTCCGGCGCCTGCCCCGCTCGTATGCCGCCTACGCGGCGGTGTCGCTGGCCGCCGCCCTGGCCACCACCAACCTGGGCTCGCTCGAGCGCTACGCCTACGGCGCCTTCCCGTTCGTGATCGGCGCCGCCACCCTCGTGCCCCGCTCGCCCCGGGCCCAGCCCGTCGTCTTCGCCGCGCTGGCCGGCGCCCTGGCCTGCTCCGCCCTCCTGGCCTTTGTCGATCTCTACGTTCCCTGACGGCGTTTGTGGCGACTTCGGGTCGTCCTGCGACCCCAAGTCGTCACAGACGGGTGGGCCGCCGCGGGAGGGCGGACCAGGCAGCGCGGGCCCGGCCGGTACGCTCGGTGGCCATGCCCGTCCGGGCGCTGCGGGGCGCCACCACCCTCGAGGTCGACTCGCCCGACCACCTGGTCGAGCGGGTCAAGGCGTTGGTGCACGAGCTGTTCGAGCGCAACGCCCTGGTGCCCGACGACGTGATCAGCATCTTCGTCACCGGCACCCCCGACCTCACCACGCTGCACCCCGCCACCGCCGTGCGCGCCTACGGCCTGCCCGAGGTGCCCATCATCGGCGCCCAGGAGATGGTGGTGGACGGCTCCCTCGAGCGCTGCGTTCGGATCATGCTGCACGTCGAGACCGACCGGCCCCGCTCCGAGCTGCGCCACGTCTTCCTCGAGGGCGCCGTCGTGTTGCGCCCCGACCTGATCGACTGATGGCGCCGGGCGCGCCCCGCCGGGCCAACGTGGTCGGGCTCGGGCTCATCGGCGGCTCACTGGGCCTCGCCCTGCGCGCCCGGGGCTGGCACGTGACCGGGCACGACACCGATCCCGCCCGGTTGGCCGACGCCGGCGCCCGTGGCGTGGTGGACGCCGACGGCCTCGACCCCGACGCCGAGGTCACGTTCGTGGCCACCCCTGTCGGCGAGGTGCCCGACGCCGTCAAGGCGGCGCTGGCCGTCGGGGGCGGGCTGGTCACCGACGTGGGCGGTGTGAAGGCGCCCCTCGTGGCCGCCCTCGACGACCCCCGCTTCCTCGGCGGCCATCCGATGGCGGGCAGCGAGCTGGAGGGGCTCGACGGCGCCGACGCCGACCTCTTCAGCGGCGCGGTGTGGGTGCTCACACCCACGCCGGCCACCACCGACGCCGTGTTCACCACCGTGGCGGCGGTCGTGTCGTCTCTGGGGGCCGAGGTGGTGGCCCTGGCGCCCGAACGCCACGACGCCCTGGTGGCCGTGGTGAGCCACGTGCCCCATCTCACCGCCGCCACCCTGATGGCCCTGGCCGACGAGCGGGCCTCCGAGCACGCCGCCCTGCTGCGCCTGGCCGCGGGCGGCTTCCGGGACATGACCCGGGTCGCCGCCGGCCACCCCGCCATCTGGCCCGACATCTGCGCCCAGAACCGGGCCGCCATCCTCGACGGCCTCGACGGGCTGATGGCCGGGCTGGGCCGCGTGCGGGCCCTGGTGGCCGACGACGACCGCGCCGGCCTGCTCGACGCCCTCACCGCCGCCCGGGCCGCCCGGGCCAACCTGCCCAGCCGGGTGGCCCGGCCCGACGACGTGGCCGAGGTGCGCGTGCCCATCCCCGACCGGCCCGGCGCGGCCGCCGAGGTGTTCACGCTGGCCGCCGAGCTGGGCGTGAACATCGCCGACTTCGAGGTGTACCACTCGGCCGAGGGCGACAAGGGCGTGATGCTGTTGCTCATCGACGCCGCCAGCGGCGACCTGTTCCGGGGCGGGCTGCTGGCGCGGGGCTTCCGGCCGGGCGTGCGCCGGCTCACGTGAGCCCGGTCGAGGCGGCCCGGCGCGTTCCGCCCCTCACCCGGCCGATCGACGCCACCGTCGTCCTGCCCGGGTCGAAGAGCATCACCAACCGCGCCCTGGTGGCCGCCGCCCTGGCGCCGGGCGAGAGCCGGCTCACCGGGGCACTGTTCGCCGACGACACCGAGGCCATGCTCGGCGGCCTGGGCGCCTTGGGCGTCACCGTCGACGCCGACCCGCCGGCGGGCACGGTGGCCGTGCGGGGGGGCCTCGGCGATGACCGCGGGCAACCGACCGTCGACGCCCGCCAGTCGGGCACCACTGCCCGCTTCCTCGCCCCCGTGTGCGCGCTGCGGGCCGGGCGCGCCCGCCTCGACGGCGACGCCCAGCTCCGGGCTCGCCCGATGGGGCCGCTCGTCGCCGCCCTGCGCCAGCTCGGCGTGGACGTGGCCGAGCTCGACCGGCCCGGCCACCTGCCTCTCGCCGTCACCGGTGCGGCGCCCTGGCGGGGGGGCACCGTACGGGTGCGGGCCGACGTCTCCAGCCAGTTCGCCTCCGGCCTGATGCTGGCCGGCCCGGCCACCACCGCCGGGATCACCCTCGCGCTCGAGGGCGACCTCGTCTCGGTGCCCTACCTCGAGCTCACCGCCGCCGTCATGCGCGCCTTCGGGGCCGAGCCGGTGATGGACGGGCGGCGCGTCGTCGTGCCCCCCACCGGCTACCGGTCGGCCGCCTACGCCGTCGAGCCCGACGCCAGCGCCGCCTCCTACGTGTTCGCCGCGGCCGCCGTCACCGGTGGGCGGGTGGCGGTCGGCGGCGTCCACGCGCCTCCGCTGCAGGGCGACTGGGCGTTCGTGGACTTGCTGGCAGCCATGGGCGCCCGGGTCGACCGCCGGGCCGACGGCGTGGTCGTGGTCGAGGGCACGGGTGCGCTGCACGGCATCGACGTCGACCTGCGCCACCTGTCCGACGCCGCACCGACGCTGGGCGTCGTCGCCGCCTTCGCCGCCGGCGCCACGCGCGTCCGGGGCATCGGGTTCATCCGGGCCAAGGAGACCGACCGCGTGGCCGCCGTCGTCACCGAGTTGCGGCGGCTGGGCGTCGACGCCGACGAGACCGCCGACGGCTTCGTCGTGCGCCCGTCGACCGGCGCCCCGCACGCCGGCCGGGTGCACACGTACGGCGACCACCGCATGGCCATGGCCTTCGCCGTGGCCGGCCTGCGCGTCGCCGGCATTGAGATCGCCGACCCGGGCTGCGTGGCCAAGACGTTCCCCGGCTTCTGGGCCACCCTCGACGCCCTAGGGTGATGGCCTCGATGAAGGTGATCGCCATCGACGGCCCGGCGGGGGCGGGGAAGTCCACCGTCGCCCGTGCCCTCGCCGCCCGCCTCGGGCTCGACTACCTGGACACCGGGGCCATGTACCGGGCGGTCGCCTTCGCCGCCCTGCAGCGGGGCCTCGATCCCGAAGACGCCGAGGACGCCCCCGCCGTGGCCCACCTGGCCGAGGAGATGGAGCTGGACGTGGGAGAGCGGGGTGTGGTGGTCGACGGCACCGACGCCACCATCGAGATCCGCGGCCCCGAGGTGACGCGGGCGGTCGGGCCGGTCGCCTC
>JBIOZN010000239.1:0-16787 GCA_044871175.1 Acidimicrobiales bacterium
CCGGCGGCTGGCCCAGGGCGACCTGGGCAACCTCCCTGTCATCCTCGGCCTGGTCGCCGTCTGGATCTACTTCCAGGTCCAGAACGACCGCTTCCTGTCGGCCTCCAACCTCACCAACCTCACCCTGCAGATCGCCGGTGTCGGCACCATCTCCGTCGGCGTCGTGCTCGTGCTGCTGCTGGGCGAGATCGACCTCTCGGTGGGCGCCGTCAGCGGGCTGGCGGCAGCCGTGATGACCGTGCTCAACACTCGCCACGGGGTGGACGCCACCTGGGCCATCATCGGTGGATTGGCCACAGGAGCGGCCATCGGCCTGATCCACGGCCTGTGGGTCACCCGCTTCCGGGTCCCCGCCTTCGTGGTCACTCTGGCGGGCCTGCTGGCCTGGCAGGGCGTGCTACTGCGGGTGCTGGGACGCCAGGGCAGCATCAACATCACCGACCAGGGCATCCTCAACGTGGCCAACACGTTCTACAGCGACGCCGTCACCTGGGTCGTGGCCATCGCCGTGGTGGTGATCGCCGCGGCCGCGCTGTTGTCGGGGCGGCAACGGCGCGTCGCCGCCGGGCTGCCGGCGCAGCCGCTGTGGCGGACGCTGGTGCGCCTGGGCGTGGTGGCCGCCGGCGCCATCGCCGTGGCCGCCCTGTTCACCCACGACCGGGGCCTCCCGCTGGCGGTGGTCATCTTCGTCGGGCTGGTCGTCATCATCGACATCGTGTTGCGGCGCACCCGGTTCGGGCGCCACGTGTTCGCGGTCGGTGGCAACGCCGAGGCGGCCCGCCGGGCGGGCATCAAGGTCGAGGGCATCCGCACGGTGGTGTTCGTGCTGGCGTCGCTCCTCGCCGCTGTGGGCGGCATCCTCGTGGCCAGCCGGGGCCTGTCGGTGACGCAGTCCTCGGGCGGCAACGACACCCTGCTCAACTCGATCGCCGGCGCGGTGATCGGCGGCACCAGCCTGTTCGGTGGGCGGGGATCGGCCTACTCGGCCCTGCTGGGGGCGCTGGTGATCGGCTCCATCGCCAACGGGATGGCGCTGCTCAGCATCGCCTCCGATGTCCGGTTCATCGTCACCGGTGCGGTACTGCTGCTGGCCGCCACCATCGACGCCGTCAGCCGGCGGGGGCGGGCCAGCGCCGGCCGGGCCTGACCGAACCCGGCCTCGGCGGCGGCCCTGCGGGGCGTTGCCTCAGCGGAGGTAGCGCAGGGCCCGCTCGAGCTCGTCGCCGCTCATCTCGTCGGTGAGCGCGGCTCGCAACGAGCGGCCCGTCTGCTGGCGGAAGGCCGCCTCCAGCGCGCTACGGGCCTCGGGCTGGCCGGCGACCTGCTCGAGGGCCCGGTAGATCCGCTCCTCGTCGGTGCCGATGCCGTCCATCGCCTCGGCGATCTCCTGGGCCGCGGTCGCCGCGAAGCGGAGGTCGACGACGTCGTCATTCTCGTACTCGACGGCGTAGCGGGTGTTCGGGGCCACCTCGACGGTGCGGCCGTCGGCCCGGTAGACGACGCGCGCCTCTTGCCCGTCGCCGGTGACGATCGTGTCGCGCACGTCGGTCTCGCGGCCCGTGTCGCCTTGGAGCTCGTGGGTGACGCCGTCGGCGTCGAGCAGCTGTCCGGACCCGTACGTGTCGGCCACGATCGCTCGCATGCCCGGAGGATCGCACGTCGAGGCAGGCCGGCGCGGTGCCAATCGTCATCCCAATGCCCTTCAGCTCGGCGTTGATGCGCTTGCGTGACCATCGCGGTGAGGGGGTCAACGCAACGGTGACATGAGCGAGGCGGGGCCAGGGCGCCGGGCCGGCGTCGGGCGGCGGACGGGGCGGCGGGGCGGTCATCCGGGGCCGGCGGGACCCCCGTCTACGATCGCCCTCCGTGGGCGACCAGCGCGACACCGCCGCGCTGGTGGGCGAGGCCACGGCCGGCAGCCAGGGGGCCTGGGACGCCCTGGTCGAGCGCTTCGCCGGCCTGGTGTGGGCCGTGGTGCGGAGCAACGGGCTCTACGGCGAGGCCGCCGCCGACGTCTTCCAGACCACCTGGCTGCGCGCCGTCGAGCACCTCGACCGGGTGCGCGAACCCGACCGCCTGGGGGCCTGGCTGGCCACGACGGCCCGCCACGAGAGCCTGCGGGTCCTGCGCCGCTCGTCGCGCACCGTCGCCGTGCCCGAGGTCCCCGAGCCCCACGAGCACCCCGGCGTCGACCTCGACGCCGGCCTCCTCGCCGGTGAGCGCCACGCCCTCGCCCTCACCGCCCTGGCCGTGGCCCCACCCCGCTGCCAGCAGCTCTTGCGGCTGCTCGTCGCCGAGCCCCCCCTCTCCTACGACGAGATCTCGACCATCCTGGGCATGCCCAAGGGCAGCATCGG
The DNA here is from genome assembly GCA_044871175.1 of Acidimicrobiales bacterium. Lineage (GTDB taxonomy): Bacteria > Actinomycetota > Acidimicrobiia > Acidimicrobiales > Ilumatobacteraceae > JBIOZN01. The sequence continues at coordinate 2,358 of JBIOZN010000239.1, forward strand.
CCCCACCCGCGCCCGCTGCCTCGAGCATGTGCGGGGCCGGCTGCGGGCTCGTCGTATCCGCGGGCCGGGCGAGGACTCCTGAAATGGGTACAGGAGGGCAGACGAACTATGGCTGAGGGACATGGCTGACCAGCGCAGCGACGGTGATCTGGGGGATCTGGGGGACGACGAGCTGCTGGAGGTGCTCCGCGTCGCCGCCGCCGAGGCCGACCCGGTGCCCGAGGCGGCCGTGGTCGGCGCCCAGGCGGCCTATACGTGGCGCACGGTCGACGCCGAGCTGGCCGAGCTCACCTACGACTCGCTGGTCGACCACGAGCCGGCGGGCGCGCTGCGGTCCAGCGCGACCGCGACCGCCACCGATCCGCGGGCGCTCACGTTCGAGCACGCCGAGGTCATGATCGACATCGAGGTGGCCGCCGCGGCGGCCGGCTACGACCTCATCGGCCAGGTGATGGGGCGGGACATCTCCGCCGTCGTCGTGGAGCGGGGCGGGGGCGTCACCCACGAGTTGGCCGTCGACGACCTGGGCCGCTTCCGGGCCACCGGGCTGGCCCCGGGGCCGTTCCGGCTGCGCTGCGGCCCCGGGGCCGACACGCCCCGGCTCAGCACGGACTGGCTGGTCCTGTAGCCCGCGGCCCGGCGGCCGCACCCGCCCGGCGGCGCACCCGCCCGCGTCGGGCTACACGTAGACCCGGAACAGCACCTCGGCCACACACGAGGGCTTGGGGGCGCCCTCGACCTCGAAGGCGAACTCCATGGTCATCTGGGCCCCGCCGGCCACGTCCTCGACGGCCAGCAGCTTGGCTCCCAGGCGCACCTTCGACCCGACGGGTACGGGCGCCGGGAAGCGCACCTTGTTGGCGCCGTAGTTGACCCCCATGGCCACGCCCGACAGCGAGTAGATCTGGCTCGACAGCGCCGGTCCGAGCGACAGCGTCAGGTAGCCGTGGGCGATGGTGGTGCCGAACGGGCCCGCCTTGGCCCGCTCCTCGTCGACGTGGATCCACTGGTGGTCGCCGGTGGCGTCGGCGAAGCGGTTGATCTGGTCCTGGGTGATCTCGACGTAGTCGCTGTAGCCGATGTGCTCGCCCACGCGGGCCTTGAGGTCGTCGATGCCGTTGAAGGTGGTGGCTGCCATCTCCCGATCCTGGCACGATCCCGTGGTGGCCCGCCCTTCCCCGCGACCTGAGCTACTTGAACCAGATGCGCTGGTACTCCCGGCTCTGGGGGTGGATCAGCAGCGCCACCAGGGCCACGGCGAACATGAACGGGATGAGCGCCACGCCCTGCAACAGGTCGGTGAGGCCGACCACGATCACGAACAGCAGGACCTCGAGGCCCGCCACCGTGACGCCCAGCCCGTAGCCCCACTTCTGCTCGTTGGCGATGCCGTAGCCGGCCGCGCCCGAGCCCACCAGGGCGCCGAGCCCGAGCAACGGGCCGAGGCTGCCGTAGATGCTCCCGAAGAGCAGCCCGAAGACGGCGTTGAAGTACAGCAGCCACACTGCGATCTGCAGTGTCTGGGGCTGGTACCGGTTGACCCACCGGCGCTCGCTCATGCCTGACAGTGTGCCAGGCGTCGTGCTCGCCGCCGGAGGCGGGCGGCGGTTGGCGCCGCTCAGCGTCGAGCGCCCCAAGGCCCTGTGCCCCGTGGGCGGGGTGGCCCTGGTCGACCGCGCGCTGGCCGCCCTGGCCCGGGTGACATCCCTGCGGGCGGTGAACGCCCACCACGGCGCCGCCGCCCTCGCCGGGCACGTGTACCGCCATCACGGCGAGGAGGTGCACGTGGCGCACGAGGACCTGCTGCTCGGCACCGGCGGCGCCCTGGGGGCGCTGCGGCCGTGGATCGACGGGCGGCCGGTCATGCTCGTCAACGCCGACACCGTGCACGGCGCCGACCTGGGCCAGCTCACCGCCGGCTGGGACGGCGAGCGCATCCGGGCGCTGCTGGCCGAGCCGGCCGGCACAGTGTTCGGCCCCGGCGTGCGGTTGTGCGGCGTGCTCATGCCGTGGGCGGCGGTGGCCGGCCTGCCGCCGGCGCCGGCCAGCGTGTACGAGCGGGTGTGGGCGCCGTGGGCGGCGGCCGGCCGGGTCGAGACGCTGACCTACGACGGACCCTGGTTCGACTGCGGCACGCCCGCCACCTACCTGGCCGCCAACCTGTGGGTGTCGGGGGGGCAGCCGGTGGTGGGGGACGGGGCCGACGTCCTGGGGTCGGTCGAGCGGACGGTCGTGTGGGACGGCGCGACGGTGTGGCCGCGCGAGCGGCTGGTCGACGCGGTGCGCACCACCGAGGGCCGCACGGTCCTTGTCCGGGCGCGCCAGGCAGTGGCCGCCCCGCCGATGTCCCCGCCGTAACCTCCCCCGCCATGGTCGACTTCCTGACCTCCTACGCCGGCGTCCAGCCCGACAAGCCCGCCGTCATCGACGACCGGCCCGACGGCACCGTGCGGTCCCTCACCACCGCCGAGCTCGAGGGGGCCGCCAACCGGCTGGCGTCCGTGCTGGTCGACCACGGCGCGCGCCCCGGCGCCAAGTTGGTGTGGTGCGGCCCCAACTCGATCGGCGTGGTGACGTTCATCGCCGCCGCCCGCAAGCTGGGCACCGTGGCCGTGCCGCTGAACTACCGGCTGGCTCCCGACGAGGCCGCCTACGTCACCGACCACAGCGACGCCGGGCTGGTGTACGTCGACGCCGAGTACGCCGACCTGTTCGCCCGCATCCGGGCCCAGCTGCCCAAGGTGCGTGAGGTGCTGGTGTTCGACGGCGGCGGGTCGGTGCCGGCGGGAATGGTCGACGTCGACGCGGCCGTGGCGGGCGCATCGGCCGGCCCACCGTCGGTGCCGGACGGCGAGGCCGAGGCGGCGGGAGCGACGATGATCTACACGTCGGGCACCACGGGCAAGCCCAAGGGGGCGCTGCGCCGCCACGCCGTCGACCCCTCGGCCGCCATCGCCCTGATGAACCTGATCGGCTACGCGCCCGACGACATCTACCTCACCACCGGGCCCCTCTACCACTCCGGGCCCGGCGGCTTCATGGGCATTGGGCAGGCGCTGGGGCAGACGGTCGTCGTGCAGCGCAAGTTCGACCCCCAGGACTGGTTGCGCCTGGTCGACACGTACCGGGTGTCGTCCACGTTCTCGGCGCCCACGCCGATCCGCATGGTGTGCACGCTGCCGGCCGAGGTGAAGGCGCGCTTCGACCGCTCGTCGATCCGGCGCATGGTGGCCAACGCCGCGCCGTGGAGCTCGGCGCTGAAGCGGATGTACGTGGCCGACTTCCCGCCCGACTCGCTGTGGGAGGTGTACGGCTCCACCGAGCTCAGCGTGAACACGGTGCTGGCGCCGGCCGACCAGCTGCGCAAGCCGGGCTCGTGCGGGTTGCCGGCGCCCCTGGTCGAGATCCGGTTGTACGACGCCGAGGGCCAGGTCGTCACGGGCACGGGGCCGGACCATCCCGGCGAGCTGTACGTGCGGTCGGTGGCGGTGTTCGACGACTACTACAAGCAGCACGACACCTTCGAGGCCGACCGCCGCGACGGCTTCCAAACCGTGGGTGACATCGCCTACCGCGACGACGAGGGCTACTTCTTCATCTGCGACCGCAAGAAGGACATGATCATCACCGGGGGCATGAACGTGTACCCGGCCGAGATCGAGGCCGCCCTCGACCAGCACCCCGACATCTTCGAGGCGGCCGTGTTCGGGATCCCGTCGGAGGAGTGGGGCGAGACGGTGCACGCCGTGGTGGTGCGGCGCGACGGTGCGGCGTTGTCCGCCGAGGACGTGGTTGCTCACGCCCGGTCGGTGCTGGCGAGCTACAAGATCCCCCGGTCGGTGTCGTTCGTGGACGAGCTACCCAAGACGGGCTCGGGCAAGGTGCTGAAGCGCGAGCTGCGGGAGCCGTTCTGGGCCGGCCAGCGGGCGCAGGTGTAGCGCCGCGTGCGCTTCGTGACCCGGGTGGGCGCCTACGGCGTGGTGCGCTCGCCGGCGGGCGTGCTCATGGTGCGCCAGCCGGCGGGGCCGTGGGGCGGCAGCTGGGACCTGCCCGGGGGCGCGGTCGAGCCGGGGGAGAGCCCGGGGGAGACGGTGGCCCGCTACCTGCGGGAGGGTTTCGGGTTGGAGCGCGAGCCGGGGTCGCTGGTGTTGCGGGACGCGGTGGCCGACGTGGCCGAGTGGCGCACGCCCGACGGGGTCACCGAGCGCCTCCACCGCGTGGCCATCGTCTACGACGCCGGCACCCTCGACGGCGCCGACGAAGTCAAGGCCCACGGCGAGGTCGTGTTCGCCTGGTCGCCCCTCAACCCCCGCACCCCCCTGGCCGACCGCTCCCTGCGCGTGGGTCAGGCGCCGATGGCGTGATAACCGCCGTCGACGTGCACCATTGAGCCGGTGGTGGCTGGGAACCAGTCCGACAGCAGGGCCACGCAGGCCTTGGCCACGGGCGTGGGGTCGTTGATGTCCCACCCGAGCGGAGCTCGCTCGCCCCAGACGTCCTCGAATCGCGAGAACCCCGGGATCGACTTGGCCGCCATCGTGCGCACCGGGCCGGCGGCCACCAGGTTGACCCGGATCCCCCGGGGCCCCAGCTCGCGCGCCAGGTACCGCGCCGTCGACTCGAGGGCGGCCTTGGCCACGCCCATCCAGTCATACGCCGGCCACGCCACGGTGGCGTCGAAGTCGAGCCCCACCAGTGAGCCGCCCCCCGTCATCAGCGGCACGAAGGCGTCGGCCAGCGTCTTCAACGAGTAGGCCGACACCTGCAGGGCCACGCTGACGTCGTCCCACTCGGCGGCGAGGAAGTTCCCCCCGAGGCACGCCGGCGGGGCGAACCCGATGGCGTGCAGGACGCCGTCGACCCGGTCCCACTTCGCCGCCACGGCCGACCGGACGGCGTCGACGTGGGACGCCTCGGTGACGTCGAGCTCGAACACCTCTGCGGCCGCCGGCAGCTTGCGGGCCGTGCGTTCCGTGAGCGACAGGCCCCGGCCCGCTCCGGTGAGCACGACCTCGGCCCCCTGCTCCTGGGCCAGGCGCGCCACGGCGAAGGCCAGGGACGCGTCGGTGAGCACCCCGGTGATGACCAGCCGCTTCCCCTCGACGACACCGTTTCCCTGGCTCATCGTCGGCGACCGTACCCTCGCCGCCGGTGTGCAAGGCTCACCGCCCATGCACATCGGCATCCTCGGGGGTACCGGCCCGGCCGGGAGCGCCCTCGCGGCGCGGCTGGCCTCGGTGGGCTACACGGTCGTGATCGGCTCACGGTCGGCCGAGCGGGCGGCGGGCGTGTGCGAGAAGGTCAAGGAACAGCATCCCGACTCATCCCTCGACCTGCACCCGGGCGACAACGACTCGGCCGCCGGCAGCGAGGTGGTGGTGGTGGCCACTCCGTGGGACTCCGCTGCTCCCACCGCCCAGGCCCACGCCCCGCAGCTCGACGGCAAGGTCGTCATCAGCATGGCCAACGCCCTGGTCCGGGTGGGCAAGGAGTTCCAGCCGCTGGTGCCGCCCCGCGGGTCGGTGGCCGGCCACATCCAGGCCGCCGTGCCCGCCGCTCGCGTCGTGGCCGCCTTCCACCACGTGCCCGCGGCCGAGCTGGGCCACGTGGGCGAGCCCGTCGAGTGCGACGTGCTCTTGTGCTCGGACGATCGCGCCGCCACGGAGACGGTGGCCGAGATCGTCGCCCGCATCCCCGGTTGCCGCCCCCTCGACGCCGGCGGGCTCTCCAACGCCACCGCCATCGAGGCCTTCACCGCCGTGCTGCTGCAGCTCAACGTCCGCTACAAGACGCGGGTGGCGCCCAAGTTCATCGGGATCAAGGACTGAGCGCCCGCAGGGGCTGAACGGCGAGGACCATCGAGGACCGACGCGGTGGCCATGCGCCTGTACGACACCGCCCGCCAGGCGGTGGTGCCCTTCAGGCCGGGCCCGCGGGTGACGATGTACACGTGCGGGATCACGCCCTACGACGCGACCCATCTCGGCCACGCCGCCGTGTACGTCACCTATGACGTGCTGCAGCGGCGGCTGCGCGACCTCGGCCACGACACCCGTTGCGTCCGCAACATCACCGACGTCGACGACCCCCTGCTGGTGAAGGCGCGCCAGCTCGGCGTCCACTACCTCGACCTGGCCGCCGGCGAAGTGAAACGGTTCCAAGAGGACATGGCCGCGCTCGACGTGCTGCCGGTGTGGAGCGAGCCCCGGGCCACCTCGGCCATCCCCGACATCCGCGGCTTCATCGGCATGGTGCTCGACCGGGGCCACGCCTACCAGGCCGGCGGGGCCGTCTACTTCGACGTCGGCACCTTTCCCGCCTTCGGCGAGATCAGCCACCTCGACCACGCCGCCATGATCGAACTGGCCCGCGAGCGGGGCGGCAACCCCGACGACCCCCACAAGCGCCACCCCCTCGACTTCGTGCTGTGGCAGCCCTCCACCGACGACGAGCCCCGGTGGGAGACGTTGTGGGGCCCGGGCCGCCCGGGCTGGCACATCGAGTGCTCGGCGCTGGCCCTGCGCGAGCTGGGCACCACCGTCGATCTGCACGGCGGGGGGACCGACCTCGTCTTCCCCCACCACGAGTGCGAGCGGGCCCAGTCCGAGGCGGCCACCGGCGAGCCCTTCGTGCGCCACTGGATGCACGTGGGGATGGTGGCCAAGGACGGCGAGAAGATGTCCAAGAGCCTGGGCAACCTGGTGTTCGTCGACGACCTGCGCAAGGAGTGGGACCCGCGAGCGATCCGCCTGGCCATCATCGGCCACCACTACCGGCCCGGCTGGTCATGGCATGACGAGCTCATGCCCGCCGCCGCCGCCCGTCTCGAGGCCTGGGGAGCGGCCGCCGCTGATCCCCGCCCGCGAGCCGGGGCCGGGGGCGATCGCCTCCTGGCCGAGGTGCGCGCCGCCCTCGACGACGACCTCGACACCCCCGCGTCGGTGGCCGCCATCGACGCCGCCGCCGCGCGGGGTGAGGCGATCGGCGCGGCGGCCGCGCTGCTCGGCGTGGCCCTGGCGGCCACGGATGGGGGGTGACTGCGGCGTGAATCAGATGTGAAGCTCCTCCCTGACCTCTTCCTCGGCCCCGGTCAGGCGCGTATGCTCCCGGCAATGCCCGGCGCTGGCCCCCTCCAGGATCGCTACCGCACGGTGGCCGCCCCGATCGCCCGTCGCCTCTGGAAGATCGACGTGCGCGGCCTCGACAACATCCCGGCCCAGGGACCCGCCATCCTGTGCCCCAACCACATCAGCTTCCTCGATTCCGCCTTCCTCATGCTGATCGTGCCCCGCCGCATCAGCTTCGTGGGCAAGGCCGAGTACATGGACTCGTGGAAGACCAAGCACGTCTTCCCCGCCCTCGGCATGATCCCCATCGACCGCTCGGGGGGCGGGCGCAGCCAGGCCGCCCTCGAGGCCGCGGGTGAGGTCCTGGGGCGAGGTGAGCTGTTCGGCATCTTCCCCGAGGGCACCCGCAGCCGCGACGGCCGTCTCTACAAGGGCCACACCGGCGCGTCGCGCCTGGCCCTGCAGGTCGGCTGCCCCATCATCCCGGTGGGCATCACCGGCACGTCGGAGATCCAGCCGCCCGACGCCAAGATGCCCAAGCTGGGCAAGTCGTGCTGCATCCAGTTCGCCCGCCCGGTCCGAGTCGACCGCTACCTGGAGCGCACGGACGACCACATGGCCACCCGGCAGATCATCGACGAGGTGATGTTCGAGATCCGGGCGATGACGGGCCAGGCCTACGTCGACCGTTACGCCACCAAGAAGTCCCACGAGGCCGTGGAGGCGATCCCGGCCGGCCCGGCGGTGGTGCCCACGATGGACGCCCGCACGGCTCCCGTCGACGTGGTCGCCCAGCCCGTCGGGTAGCCGCCGGCGAGTCGCCGAATCCGCCCGAATCGCCCCGGGAGCCCGGAGAGGGCGCCGGTAGGATCGGGCGCCCATGGCCGACGCGATCACGATCACGCTGCCCGACGGCTCGCCCCACACGCTGCCGGCCGGCGCCACCGCCGCCGACCTGGCCGCGTCGATCGGGCGCGGCCTGGCCAAGGCCGCCGTCGCCGCCACCGTCGACGGGCGGGAGGTCGACCTCGGCCGCCCCCTGCCCGACGGCGCCCGCGTCGCCATCGTCACGGTGGGCACCGACGAGGGCCGGGAGGTCCTGCGCCACTCCACCGCCCATGTGATGGCCCAGGCCGTGACGCGCCTGTGGCCGGGGGCCCGGTTCTCCATCGGGCCCGCGATCGAGGACGGGTTCTACTACGACTTCGAGCTGCCTGGCGGGGCCACGTTCTCCGACGACGACCTGGCCCGCATCGAGGACGAGATGCGCCGTATCGTCGCCGAGGACCAGCCCTTCACGCGCTCGGAGGTGTCGGCCGACGAGGCGCTGAAGGTTTTCGCCGACCAGCCCTACAAGCGCGAGATCATCGAGAGGGTCGACGCCAGTGAGGTGGAGGCGGGCGCCACCACGGTCAGCCTCTATGGCAACGACGGCTTCGTCGACCTGTGCCGCGGCCCCCATGTCCCATCCACGGGCAAGCTCGGCGCCTTCAAGCTGCTCAAGGTGGCGGGCGCCTACTGGCGGGGCGACGAGACCAAGCCCATGCTCCAGCGCATCTACGGCACGGCGTGGGAGTCCAAGGCCGCCCTCGACGAGCACCTGCACCGCCTGGAGGAGGCGGCCAAGCGGGATCACCGCAAGCTGGCCGTCGAGCTCGACCTGGTGAGCTTCCCGGAGATGCTGGGCGGCGGCCTGGCGGTGTGGCACCCGAAGGGCGCCATCATCCGCAAGATCATGGAGGACTACAGCCGCGACCGCCACGAGCGGGGTGGCTACCAGTTCGTGTCCACGCCCCACCTGGCCAAGGCGGCCCTGTTCGAGACGTCGGGCCACCTCGACTTCTACGCCGAGTCCATGTACCCGCCGATGGAGATGGACAACGGCGACTACTACCCGAAGCCGATGAACTGCCCCATGCACTGCCTCATCTACCGCAGCCGGTCGCGGTCGTACCGCGAGCTGCCGGTGCGGTTCTTCGAGCTCGGCGCGGTGTACCGCTACGAGCGGGCGGGTACGCTGCACGGCCTGCTGCGCACGCGGGGGTTCACCCAGGACGACGCCCACATCTTCTGCACGCCCGAGCAGGCCGCCGACGAGGTGAAGAGCCTGCTCGCCTTCGTGCTCAGCGTGCTGCGGGCGTTCGGGTTCAGCGAGTTCGAGGCCCACCTGTCCACCCGTGACCCGGAGAAGTCGGTGGGCACCGACGAGGGCTGGGCCTACGCCACCGACTTCCTGCGCGGCGCCCTCGAGGCCGAGAGCCTGCCGTACACGATGAAGGAGGGCGACGCCGCCTTCTACGGGCCCAAGATCGACATCGACGTGCGCGACGCCATCGGGCGGCGCTGGCAGCTGTCCACCATCCAGTACGACTTCAACGAGCCCGAGCGCTTCGGCCTCACCTACGTGGGGGCCGACAACGCCCGCCACCAGCCGATCATGATCCACCGCGCCCTGTTCGGCTCGGTCGAGCGCTTCTTCGGGGTGCTGGTCGAGCACTACGCCGGTGCCTTCCCCACGTGGCTGGCGCCGGTGCAGGCCGTCGTGCTGCCGGTGGCCGAGGCGCACGAGCCCTACGCCAACAAGATCACCGACCGGCTGCGGGCCGAGGGCTACCGGGCCGAGCAGGTCGACGCCGGCGACCCCCTGGGCCGGCGCATCCGGGAGGCCAAGCTGGCCAAGGTGCCCTACGTGCTGGTGGTGGGCGACGAGGACGCGCGTGAGGGCACCGTGGGGGTGAACGCCCGCGGGTCGGACAAGCCCGAGCGGGGCGTGCCCGTGGACGACTTCGTCGACCGGTTGGCCGGCGACGTGGTCGCCGCCACCCTGGCGTGACCCTCGAACACATCTGGGCGGCCTGGCGGGCGGCCTACGTCGGCTCGGTGGGTTCCGACGACGACGCGGCCGGGGCCGGCGAGGGCTCGGTGTTCGCCCGCATCCTCGCCAGCGGCCGCCCCGACACCGAGACCCACATCGTGTGGCGGGGCGAGACGTGCTTCGCCATCCTCAACGCCTTCCCGTACACCAGCGGCCACACGCTGGTGATGCCGTACCGGGAGGTGGGCGAGCTCGACGACCTCACCTCGGCCGAGCACGCCGAGCTGTGGGCGGGCACGACCGCGGCGGTCGCCGCCCTGCGGGGCGCCTACCGGCCCGACGGCGTCAACGTGGGCATGAACCTGGGGCGCCCGGCCGGCGCCGGCGTGCCCACCCACCTGCACGTCCACGTCCTGCCCCGCTGGAACGGCGACACCAACTTCATGACCACGGTGGCCGGGGTGCGGGTGATGCCCGAGTCCCTGGACGACTCGGCCGCCAAGGTGCGGGCCGCCTGGCCCGCCTAGCGTGGCCGGCGTGGCCGATCGCCAGCATGACGACCCCGGGGACGTCCGCGACGAGCTGCCCGCCGATCTCGACGTCTCCGGGTTCGTCGGTCCCTACCGCTTCCCCGACAACAGCCGCCGCCGCATCCCGGCCGCGATCTACGCGGTGATCGCGGCCGCCTGCCTGATGACCTGGCTCGTCACCCGGGGCCATGACCCCGCCCTGGTGAACGAGGGATTCCTGTGGGCGGCCATCGCCCTGGCCGCCGTCGCCGTCTACTCGTTCACTTCCGGGTGGCGGATGAGGGTAGATGAGAAGGACGCCCTGGTCACCGCCAGCCGCACCGTGGGCTTCCCGGTGGGCCACGCCTCGGCCCAGCTGGCCTGGCGCGGGCTGCGCAGCCGGCCCACGTGGCGGATCCTGTGCTTCTCGGCCGAGAACCCGCCGGCCTCGCGGGGGTTCGTGATGATCGACGCCGTCGACGGCGAGGTCGTCGCCTCGTTCACCGAGCCGAACCCCGAACGCTGGGACCCGTCCTAATGGGTTTGCACCTTGAGAGCCCACTATGGGCGCTCAGGGTGCAAACCGGGATCAGCGGGCGGCGGCGAGGATGGCGGCGGCGGCCCGGTCGGCGGCCGGTCGGTGCTCGGGCAGGAACAGCGAGGGCTCGGCCAGCTCGAGCTCGAGGACGCACGCCCGCCCGTCGGCATCACGGACGAGGTCCACCCGGGCGTAGAGCGGCTCGCCCAGCGCCGGGGGCACGGCGGCGAGGGCGGCGGCGGCCACCGACCGCGGCTCGTCGTCGGCCACCGCGGCGGCGGTGCGCTCCTCGGCGAACAGCCCGTCGATGACGCCCTCGGCGCCGGGCAGCCGCACGCGCTTGCGGGCGGCGTGGCTGAATTCGCCGCCCAGGTGGACGAGCGCGAGCTCGCCCTCGTGGTCGACGGCCCCGAGATACGGCTGCACGAGCACGGAGCGGCCGGCCGCCAGCAGCCGCTCGACGTGGGCGGCCGCGACCTCGTCGTCGCCGGTGCCGGCGCGGTAACGGGCGGCGTCCCGGCTGCCGGCGCCGATGGCGGGCTTCACGACGTACTCGCCGGCGGCCGGTGGGGTGAGCGCGCCGCCGGGCTCCACGAAAAGGGTCGGCACCACCGGCACGCCGGCGGCCGCCAGCTCGGCCAGGTAGTGCTTGTCCAGGTTCCAGGCCACCATGGCCGCCGGGTTGCGCAGGGTCGTGACCCCGTCGACGGCGGTCAGCCAGGCCCGGAAGCGCTCGAGGCGCTCGGGGTAGTCCCACGTCGAGCGCAGCACCACCAGGTCGAACTGGTCCCACGCGACGGCGGGGTCGTCCCACACCGCCATCTCGGCGTCGGCGCCGTGAGCGGCGAGGGCGGCCAGCAGCAAAGGCTCGTCGGGGTCGAGACCTCGTGCCGCCGCAGCGGTGGCCAGGGCGATGCGGGGACCGGCGGGCACCGGCCCCAGTGTGGGGTACCGGGCGGGAACGGAACCACCACTTGCGTGACGGTTGCCGTGGGCAGATCACGAGAAGCGTCACACAGGCGAGGATGGGGGCGGTGGGGTACCGGCGATGGGGGCACGCCCCTCGGCGGCACGTCCCGCGGGCTCGGCCTCAGCGCCGGTCGAGCAGGAGCGCCCCGGCGACGTCGCCGTGCTCACCGACGCCCGGGCCCCGGCCGGTGACCGGTCGTGCCCGAGGGGGCGCGACGGCCACGTCGGTGGTGGACGGCAGGTCGTGGTGGTGGCCGGTGTGGGCGGCGGCGGCCACGCCGGCCAGGGTGACGTCGACGGCGTGACACCCGCCGCGCTGGAGCACGCCCAGAGCGCTCGCCGCGGCAACCAAACCGGTGAGTGGATCGGCGACCGCGTCGGCCACGAACACCGGCCCCCACTCGTCGTGCACCACCAGCCCGCCGGCGACGGCGCAGTCGTCGCCGAAGCCCACTCGCCTGGCGGCCTCCCCTTCCCGGCCGTGGCCGGTGATCGACACCCACGCCCGGAGCCGTCCGGCGGCGGCGACGCCAACCCGGTCGATCCCCAGCTGGGCGAGCGCCCGGGGGCGCGACGCCTCGATCACCACGTCGGCCCCCTGCAGGGCGGCAACCAGCCGGGCGCGGCCGGCGGCGGTGGTGGGGTCGACGGCGAGGCCCAGTTGCCCGGCGTGCAGGAGGTCGAAGAACTCCGGCGCCCCGAGGCGCCCGCCGTCGGGCCGGTTCGTCGACTCGACCTTCACGACGGTGGCACCGGCCGCCTGCAGGAGGTGGGCACACAACGGCCCGGCCCAGAGCGAGGAGAGGTCGGCGACGACCACGTCGTCCAGCGCGCCCAGGGGCGGGGCGAGTGGGCCGGGCAGCGGCGTGGTCGTGGCCGCCGGCGGGTCGCCGGGACGAGCCTCGCCCCGCGCGGCCACCGCCAGGCCGAGCACGGCGGCCCGTTCCACCAGGTCGCGTTGCTGTCGGCCGGACGCCTCGTGCTCGACCACCGTCCACGGCTCGCCCGGGTCAGGGTCGAGCTCCAACCAGGCGGGCAGCAGCGCGATGTCGTCGGCGCGGGGCAGGGCCACCGCCACCCAGCCGTCCCGGGCGCGCACGAGCCGGGTGGTGCCCCCACAGCTCGTCGCCCCCTGCCGGGTCTGCCCACCCAGGGCGGCCCGTTCACCCAGCAGCGCCAGCCAGTCGAGGGCGACGGGGCGCCCGAGGGCGCGGGTGCGCTCCTCGATGTCGTGCCCGATGGCGCCCACGGTGCCCACCAGGCCGGGCGGCGGCCCGAGGGGCGGCCCGTCGGCCCGTCCCGTGAGGGCCATGGCGCCCGCCGCCGCCCATGCGGCCACCTCGTCCACCTCGTCCACCTCGTCCACTTCGTCCACTTCGTCTTCCCGGCGCAACGGTGGGCGACGCATGGCATTTGCGAAGCTAACGGTGTGGAGGGGCCTCCTCGCGTGGCAGTGGCCGAGCTGGTCGAGGGGTTGCGGGCCCCGGCGCCGGCCGAGCGCTGGTCGGCGCTCACTGGCACACCCCTGCTGGCCGTGGATCTGCAGGGCGACGACCCGCCCGCCCCCGACCTCGCCGCCCTGGCGCGCGCTCTGGCCACCCTGCCCTGCGCCTGCGTCGGCCTGGCGTCGGCGCCCCTGGACCGGCTCCCCCGGCGCGCCGCCGCCGTGCTCGACATCGTGCTGGCGAGCGACGGCGACGAGCCGACGCTGCCCGAGGCCGTCCGTAATCGCGGCGGCCTGGAGGCGACGTTGGCGGCGCTGCACGAGCGGGCCCAGCGCTGGCCGCGAGCCACGGCGGCGGCGGCCGTGCTGTTGCGCGGGGGCGAACGGCGCGCCCCCCTCGACGGCCTGGTGGCGGAGTCGACGGTGTACTCGACCCTGCAGGGCGGCCCCGAGTTCGCCGCCTGGCGGGCCGGCCGCCCCGTCCGGACGGTGGCCGCCGACGCCGAGCCGCCCGTCCTCGTCGGTCGCAACGAGGCCACGCTGCAGATCACCCTCAACCGGCCCCTGCGCCACAATGCCTACGGCACGGCCATGCGCGACCACCTGGCCGCGGCCCTGGAGCTGGCCGCCGCCGATCCCGAGATCGACCGGATCATCCTCGAGGGCGCCGGGCCGTCGTTCTGCAGCGGGGGCGACCTCGACGAGTTCGGCACCACCCCCGACCCGGCCACGGCCCACCTGGTGCGGCTCACGCGCAGCCCGGCCCAACTCCTGGTCCGCCTCGGACACCGGGTGGAGGTCCACCTGCACGGTGCCTGCGTGGGGGCGGGCATCGAGCTGCCCGCCTTCGCCCGTCAGGTGGTGGCTGCGCCGGATGCCGTGATCCGCCTGCCCGAGCTGGAGCTGGGCCTGGTGCCCGGGGCGGGCGGCACCGTGAGCCTCCCCCGCCGCATCGGCCGCCAACGCACGGCCTATCTCGCCCTCAGTGGCGCGCCCATCGACGCGCCCACCGCCCTGGCTTGGGGCCTGGTCGACGAGATCGGCTGAGGCTGACCGCCGGCGCCCTCCCCGCCCCTTTCGGAGCGTTG
>JBIOZN010000240.1:0-9147 GCA_044871175.1 Acidimicrobiales bacterium
CTGCCCACCAGCGCCGTCCCGTCCCGCTACGACCTGGTGCTCGAACCCGACCTCGACGCCGCCGCCTTCCGGGGCGACGTCGCCATCACCGTCGACGTCTCGGCACCCACCGACGAGCTGGTGCTCAACGCCGTCGACCTGGAGATCGACGCCGCCGCCGTCGACGGACCGACGGGCGAGCACACCGCCACTGTCCGGCTCGACCCCGAGCTCGAACGGCTCCACCTGGCCACGGGCGCCACCCTGCAACCGGGCGCCTACACGGTGCGCATCTCGTTCCGGGGCGTCCTCAACGACAGGCTGGCCGGCTTCTACCGCTCGACCTACACCGACGACGAGGGGCGCCCCCACGTCATCGCCACCACCCAGATGGAGGCCACCGACTGCCGCAAGGCGTTCCCCTGCTGGGACGAGCCCGAGCGCAAGGCCGTCTTCGGCGTCACCCTCGTGGTGCGGGAGGACCTGCTCGCCGTGTCCAACGCCCCTGAAGTCGAGCGCACGCCCGTCGAGGGCGGCCGGGTGCGCGTCCGCTTCGCCGACACGATGCGCATGTCCACCTACCTCGTGGCCTTCGTCGTCGGGCCGCTGGTGGCCACCGCCCCGGTCGACGTCGACGGGACGCCGCTGCGGGTCGTGCACGTTCCCGGCAAGGAGCACCTCACGGGCGTGGCCCTCGACGTCGGGGCGTTCGCCCTGCGCTGGTTCGAGCGCTACTACGACATCCCCTACCCGGGCGACAAGGTCGACCTGGTGGCGCTGCCCGACTTCGCCGCCGGCGCCATGGAGAACCTGGGCTGCATCACCTTCCGGGAGAACATGCTGCTGATCGACCCCGCCGCCGCGACGCAGGGCGAGCAGCAGACGGTCGCCGACGTCGTCGCCCACGAGCTGGCCCACATGTGGTTCGGCGACCTCGTCACCATGCGCTGGTGGAACGGCATCTGGCTGAACGAGGCCTTTGCCACCTTCATGGACGTGGCCGCCTGCGACGCCTACCGCCCCGAGTGGAAGCGGTGGGTGAGCTTCGGGCTCGAACGCAGCGCCGCCCTCGACACCGACGCCCTGGTGGCCACCCGCCCGGTCGAGTACGCGGTGGGCTCCCCCGACGAGGCCGAGGGCATGTTCGACGTGCTCACCTACGAAAAGGGCGGCGCGCTGCTGCGCATGCTCGAGCAGTACCTGGGCGAGGAGCGCTTCCGGGCCGGCATCCGCCACTACCTCGCCACCCACCAGTACGGCAACACCGAGACCGGCGACCTGTGGGACGCCATCGAGGCCACCAGTGGCGAGCCGGTGCGGCGCATCATGGACTCCTGGATCTGGCAGGGCGGCTACCCCCTGGTGAGCGCGTACCCGTCGGGCGAGCGCACGACCCTCGAGCTGTCACAGCGCCGCTTCCTGCTCGACCCCACCGCCGGCGGCGTCGAGGCTGAGCCCGTGTGGGCCATCCCGGTGCACGTCCGCCAGATCACCGCGGGAACGACCACCGACACCAAGGTCCTGCTCGACGGGGTCGCGGCGAGCGTGCCCCTGGTGGCGCCCGACGCCGTCGTGCTCGTGAACGCCGGCGGCCACGGCTTCTATCGCGTCGAGTACGGCGACGGCCTGCGCGAGCGGCTGTCGGGCCACACCCTGGCCACACTGTCCACCATCGAGCGCTACGGCCTGGTGGACGACACCTGGGCAGCGGTCGTGGCCGGGCGGCTGCCGGCCGCGGCCTTTCTCGACCTCGCCCGGCGCTTCGCCGACGAGCCCGAGGTGGGCGTCTGGCGAGCCCTGCTCAACGGACTGCGGTGGTGCGGCCGCGTGGTCGAGGGCGAGGCCCTCGAGCGCTTCCGGGCCTACGTGCGCGCCCTCGTCGCGCCGGCCCTCAACCGCCTCGGTTGGGAGCGCCGCATCGAGGACGACGACCTCACGAACGAGTTGCGGGCCACGCTCATCGTCGCCCTGGGCGCCCTCGGGCGCGATCCCGACGCCGTCGCCCGGGCCCGCCGGGTGCACGACGCCGCCGGGCGCGACGGGTCCGGCGATCCCTCGGTGGTGGCCGCGGCCATCACCGTCATCGCCATCACCGGCGGAGACGAGGACTACGAGCAGTTCGTCGAGCGCTTCCAGAAGGCAGCCACGCCCCAGGAGATGCTGCGGTACCTGTACGCCCTGCCCGAGTTCGACTCGGCCGCGCTCATGGACCGCACCGTCGAGCTGTGCTTCAGCGACGCCGTGCGCACCCAGAACGCGCCGTTCGTGCTGGGCCGTGCGCTGGGCAACCGCTACCACGGCCCCCGGGCCTGGCGGGCCGTGCGCTCCCGCTGGGAGGAGGCCAACGCGCGTTTCCCGTCGAACTCGATCATCCGCATGGTCGACGGCGTGAAGGCGCTCATCCGCCCCGAGGATGCCGCCGACGTGCAGGCGTTCTTCGCCGAGCACCCCATCCCCCAGGGCGCCAAGACACTGGCGCAGATCCTCGAGCGCCAGCGCGTCAACGTCGCCCTGCGGGAGCGGGAGGCCACCGCTCTGGCGGGCACGCTGGCCGCCGATCGGTGATCGACGGCCGGCTCACTGGCCGCCGATCAGCCATCGACGGCGCAACCGTCTTCGCCGTCGAGCCCCACGCCGTGCAGGTGTGCTGGCCGCGCCTGGCCGACGGTACCCACGTGGTCACTGTCGGCCCGGCGTCGGCGGTGGTGCACGGGGGCGGGCCCCGCGCCGTCACCGTCGACGGTCTGGCCGCCGGCACGACCTACGACATCACCGTCGACGGCGCCGTCGTCGCCGCCACCACCACCCTGGCGCCGCCACCGGGCGCGCCGCGAGCCCGCGTGGCGACCCTGTCCGACCTGCACCTGGGCGAGACGGCGTGGGGCCATCTCCCCCGCATCCGCGACGCCCGCCCCGACCTTCCCCTGCCGCCGTCGCGCTGCCTGGCCGCCGCCCTGCGCGAGATCACGTCGTGGGGGCCCGACCTGCTCGTGGTCAAGGGCGACATCACCGCCGAGTGCCGCCAGGAGGAGTTCGACGAGGCCGCGCGCCTGCTGGGCGGCCTCCCCTTCGCGCTCGTCGTGCTGGCGGGAAACCACGACGGCGGCAACCACCGCGGGGTCGACCCCGTGGCCGCGCTGGGCGCCGCCGGCATCGGCGTCGTCACCGACGTCACCAGCGTCGACCTCCCCGGCTTGCGGGTGGTTGCGCTTCCAACCGTCGCGCCGGGGCACGGCCCGGCCGCTCCTCTCACCGCCGCCCGCCTGGCCGAGGTCACCGACGCCGTGGCCCACGCGCCCGGCGGGGCCCTGGTGTGCAGCCATCACCATCCCCGCCGCTCGGCGCTGCTCACGCACTGGCCGCCCGGGATGAGCGGGCGCGACAGCCGCCGCTTCCTGCACCGCATCCGGCGGGCCCACCCGGCCACGCTGGTGACCTCGGGCCACACCCACCGCAACCGCCGGTGGCAGCGCGGCCCCATCGTGGTGACCGAGGTGGGATCGGTGAAGGACTACCCCGGCACGTGGGGCGCCTATGTGGCCTACGACGGCGGGATCGTGCAGAGCGTGCGCCGCGTGGAGGCGCCCGAGGCGATCGAGTGGACCGAGCGGGGCCGGCGCATGCTGTTCGGCGTGTGGGGCCGCTACGCCCCTGGCGGACGGGACGAGCGCTGCTTCGCCCACACCTGGTTCCCGGGCTGACCGCCGCCCGGCCGAGGACCTCCCCGGTGCGTCGGCATCGATCAGCCGTCCTCCACCGGTCGCCATCCAAAAGGCAGTCTCGGCGCGATTCTCGCCACATATGGCGGATTTCGCGCCGAGACTGGTTATCAGCGGCTCCTGACCTGGCTCGCGCGCGCAGTCCTTGACCCCGAGCGAGCCAAGCTCCACACTCTCCGGAAGCGGCGGAGGCGCGAGAGAGGATCTCCATGGCCACGTACGCCGCATCCCCCGCCGAAGCACGAACCGTCGCACGCGACCTGGGGCCGTGGTGGCTGTTCCTGATCTTCGGCGTGGCGTGGCTGGTGTTCGCCTTCATCGTGCTGTCGTTCAAGTTCGACACGGTGTGGGCGGTGGCCGTGTTCACGGGGTGCATGTTCATCGCCGGCGCCGCCAGCGAGCTCTTCCTCGCCCTCAGCGCCTACGGCTGGCGCTGGTTGCACGCCCTGCTGGCGATCCTGTTCTTCATCACCGGCATCTTCTGCTTCGCCTGGCCCGGGCAGACCTTCCTCACGCTGGCCGCCATCATCGGCTGGTACCTGTTGTTCAAGGGAGCGGCCGACATCTGCCTGGCGATCATGGCCCGGGGCGTCGAGCTGTGGTGGGTGACGTTGATCCTCGGGATCGCCGAGGTGCTCATCGGCTTCTGGGCCGTGGGGTACGCCGGGCGGTCCATCGCCCTGCTGGTGGTGTGGGTGGGAGCCACCGCCCTGGCCCACGCCGTCACCGACTTCATCTTCGCTTTCCGCCTGCGCGAACTGCAGCGCCCGGCCGGCTAAAGGGGCTTGTCCAGGCCGATCGTGGCCAGGCTGTCGGCGTTGTCGCCGGCGTGGTGGGACAACACGATGAGGTCGGTGAGCCGGCCGGTTCCGTCGCGCACGTGATCCTGCAGCAGGGCCTCGGCCACGAAGCCGAGCCCCTGGAACAACGAGATGGCGGCGACCTGCTCGGCCACCACCTCCACCACGACCTTGGTCATGCCGCCCGCCAGCGCCGCCTGCAGGCCTTCGTGGGCGAGCCGGTGGCCCAGGCCGTGACCGCGACGGGAGGGATCGACCACCAGGCGCAACTCGCCCACGTGGCTCGACCACCCGATGCCCGGGATGACGGCCACGTAGCCGACGACCTCGTCGCCGTAGACGGCCACCAGCCGGCGTGCTCCGGTGGCGTCCGCTGCGTCCAGCCACCTCCGCACCGTCTCTTCACCGGCGACGGGCTCCTTGAAGAACGTGCGGTCGCCCTCGGGCACGCGGGCGAAGAAGGCGGCCACCGAGGCGACGTGCTCGGGGCCGAGCGGGACGACGCTGACCGTGCTCATGCCCGGTCGCTGTGGGCCTCGAGCCAGTCGAGGATGCCGGGGATGGAGCGTTTGTGGGCCGACGTGCCCACGATCAGCCCGACGTGCCCCGACGGGAAGTGGACGTCGTCGGCGTGGGGCAGCACGTTACGGATGGGCGCGTTGGCGTCGACGGGGACGATGTGGTCGGCGTCGCCCACGACGTTGAGCACCGGGCAGCCGATCGAGCCCAGGTCGACGTCGCGGCCCCCGAGCGGGACCCGTCCTTCGACCAGCTTGTCGGCCCGCACGAACCAGTCGACGGTCTGGCGGAAGCAGGCGCCCGGGAACGGGATGTGGTCGTGCGCCCAGCCCATCAGGGCCTGGTGGGCGGCGACATGCTCGCTGCGGTCGAGGTTGTTCAGCAACGTGGCGTAGGAGGCGAGGTCGCTGGTGGCCTTGAGCGAGCGCAGCCCGTCCAGGATGATCTGGGGCGGGATGTTGCCGGTCTCGTCGACCAGCTCGTCGACATCGAGGCGCCCGTCGCGCAGCACGCGGTTGAAGGCGCCGAGCTCGGAGAAGTCGAGCGGCGTGGCCATGAGGGCCAGGTTGCGCACCGGCAGCTCGGGGTGGCCGGCGACGAACAGCAGCGACAGCACGCCGCCGAAGCAGTAGCCGTACACGGTGAGCTCGTCGGCCGCGCTGGTGTCGAGGACGGCCTGGGCGGCGCGGGGCAGGTATTCGTCGCAGTACGTCTCGAAGGTGTTCTCCGCCTCGACGGCATCGGGGATGCCCCAGTCGATGGCGTACACGTCGAAGCCCCGGCCGACGATGGCCTCGACGAAGCTGTTCCCCGGCCGCAGATCGAGCACGTAGGGCTTGCTCACCAGGCTGTGCACGAGCAGCACCGGCGGGTACAGCGACCGGTGATCGCTCTCGTAGCGGTACAGGCACACCTTGTCGCGCTGCCACACCAGCTCTTTGGGCGAGCAGCCCAGCTCGGGCAGGCCGACACCGGCCAGGTACTTCAGCCCGTTGCGGGTGCGCAGCGCGGTGCGGTCGAGGTCACGCCTGACCCTGTCCAGCACGGCTCCCGCGTCGAGCAGTCGTGCCACGTCCGTCTCCTTTCGTCTGGTCGCGGTTCGTCGGCTCGCGGTTCGTCGGCTCGCGTTTGGTCGGCTGGCGTTTGGTCGGCTCCCGCTTGGCCGGCTCGCGCCGGGCGGGCTCGCGGTCGCGGTCGCGGTCGCGGTCGGCCAGCTGCTTGCGGAGGTCGCGCACCTCGCGCTCGAGGTGGGCGATCTCGGTCAGGAGCCGGTTGACGTCGCTGCCTGCCGGCAGGTTGAACCAGTGCAGGGCGCGCCGCGACGCCTGCTCGCTGCGCTGCTCGAGCTCCCGCCGCCCCCGCTGGGCGAGGGCCATGAGGCTGGCGACCTCGTCGCTGCGCATGATCTCGTTCACGCGCGGGCCGAGGGCGCGGTCGAGGCGGTCGAAGGTCTGCTTCCAACGGGGATCGCTGCCGGCCACCACGCCTCCCTCCTCCGCGCTCGTGACGCGGTCCCGCGCAGGTTACGCGAGAGTGCGCGCATGTCGATCCCCCGCCTCGCCCGTGCCGGAGCCATCGTCGTCCGGTCCAACACCAAGTTGTTCGAGCGCCCCGACCGCCTGCCCCGGGCCTTGCTGGCGGCGCTCCCCTGGGGGGCGAGCACGGCAGCGGTGGCCGCCATGGCGGTGGGCCGCTATCCCGAGGCCACCGCCGTCATCGACGACGACGGGCCCATCAGCTACCGGCGGCTGTGGGGCCGCACCGACGCCCTGGCGGCGGGATTGCGCGACGCCGGCGCCCGTTCCGGCGTCACCGTCGGGCTGCTCGGCCGCAACCATCGGGGCTTCGTCGAGGCGCTCATCGCCGTGGGCAAGACGGGTGCCGATCTGGTACTGCTCAACGCCGGCTTCGCCGCCCCGCAGCTGCG
Source organism: Acidimicrobiales bacterium (assembly GCA_044871175.1). GTDB lineage: Bacteria > Actinomycetota > Acidimicrobiia > Acidimicrobiales > Ilumatobacteraceae > JBIOZN01. The sequence continues at coordinate 6,945 of JBIOZN010000240.1, forward strand.
CGACGTCGTGGCCGCCGAGGGGATCGGCCTGGTCCTGCACGACGACGACCTGGCCCCCGCCGTGAGCGAGGCCGGCGTCCCCACCGTCGACGGCACAGCCATGGCCGCCATGGCCCGCCGCAGCGGGCGCGTGCGTCCGCCGCGTCGGGCCGGGCGGGTGGTGATCCTCACCTCGGGCACGACGGGGCGACCCAAAGGCGCGGTGCGCGGCACCGACCTCCGAGGCCTCGAAGCGGTGGCCGGGATGCTCGAGCGCATCCCCCTCCGCGTGCGCGACACCCAGGTCGTGCCCGCCCCGCTGTTCCACGCCTGGGGGCTCGGTCATCTCATGTTCGGCCTGTCGCGAGCGGCCACCACCGTGCTCAGCCCCAGGTTCGACCCGGCGGCGACGCTGGAGGCCGTCGGCCGCCACCGCGCCGAGGTCCTCATCGTCGTCCCGGTGATGCTGCAACGCATCCTCGCCCTTCCCTCCGAGGTGCTCGACGCCGCCGACACGTCCAGCCTGCGCGTCATCGCGTCCAGCGGCTCGGCCATCGGGCCGCGTGTCGTCACCGAGACGCTGCGGCGCTTCGGCCCCGTCCTCTACAACTCCTACGGCTCCACCGAGGTCGCCATCGGCACCATCGCCACGCCCGCCGACCTCGCCCGCTCGCCCAGCACGGCCGGGCGCCCCGCCCTGGGCGCGGTGGTGGAGATCCTGGACGAGGCCGGTCGGCCGGTGCCCGCCGGCGCCCAGGGCCGGGTGTTCGTGGGCAGCGGCGGGCGCTTCTCGGGCTACACCACGGGCGGCGGCAAGGAGGAGGTCCGCGGGCTGTTGTCGTCGGGCGACGTCGGGCACTTCGACGCCGACGGCATGCTCCATCTCGACGGCCGGGAGGACGACATGATCGTGTCCGGCGGCGAGAACGTGTTCCCGATCGAGGTGGAAGAGCTGCTGGAAGAGCACCCGGCCGTCGCCGAGGTCGCGGTCGTCGGGGTGCCGGACGAGGCCTTCGGGCAGGCCCTCGCCGCCTTCGTCGTGCGCCGCCCGGCAGCGTCACTCTCGGCCGACGAGGTGAAGCGCTACGTGCGGGATCACCTCGCCCGCTACAAGGTGCCCCGCCGGGTCCACTTCCTGGATGAGCTGCCCCGCAACGCCACCGGGAAGCTGCTGCGCCGCGACCTCGCCCAGCGCTGACGGCCGCCGCCCACTCCGGCAACGCCGCCCACCCCGGCAACGCCGCCCACCCCGGCGCCGCCGCCCACCCGGGCGCCATCCCGAGCGTTCGGTCAGTTTCGCGTCGCATATGCGCGAAAAGTGACCCAACGCTCGCCGGGGTGGAGGCGAGGTGCCGCAGTTCACGGGCGCGCGCGTGCCAGCCTGTAAAGCCGTGCTGCGCCGCGGTCGCCTCGTTCCCGCCGTCGCCGGGTTGGTCGCGCTGGCCGGTGCGTGCGCCGGCCGGGCCGATCTCACGACCGCGCCACGGTCGCCGGCCCACGAGGTCGCCACCGTCGACACCGCGGTCACCGCCGTCGCCGCGGACGCCGCCGACGCCGGCGCACCGGGGGACACGGTCGCCGACGACCCGAGCGCCTCGCTGGCCCCGGCCGACACCGTGCCACCCGCTCCCGCTCCAACCGCCCCGCCCACCACGGTCGGCGGGCCCGAGGCGGCGGCCACAGGGATGACCCGCGCCCACCGCATCACCGGCGAGATCACCCCCAAGTCGGTGGTGGCGTCGGGCCACGGCCTCGTGTTCGCCCAGAACATGATGTACACCCACACCGTCAGCGCCTACCGCGCCGACGGCACGCTGGCGGCCACCATCCCCGATGGCGTCGACCTCTCCCAGTTCGGCATCGCGGGCCATTCGGGCGTGTCCAAGGGTGCTCCCGTCGAGGCCGCCTTCACCCACGACGGCCGCTACGCCTATGTGTCCAACTACAGCATGTACGGCGCAGGCTTCGGCCCCGAGGGCCACGACGAGTGCTCACCGTCGTCGGGTTACGACGACAGCTACCTCTACCGCATCGACACCCAGTCGCTGAAGATCGACCAGGCCATCAAGGTGGGCGCGGTGCCCAAGTACGTGGCCGTCACCCCCGACGACCGCACGGTGCTCGTCACCAACTGGTGCAGCTTCGACCTGAGCGTGGTGGACGTGGCCAGCGCGAAAGAGACCGCCCGGGTCGACATCGGCCGCCATCCCCGGGGCATCGCCGT
>JBIOZN010000241.1:0-4170 GCA_044871175.1 Acidimicrobiales bacterium
GCCGGCGGCGGCCAGGATGGCGCTCCACTCGGCGGTGGTGCGCGCCCGGAAGGTGTCGGCCAGGATGGCGAACAGCTCGGTCTTGGTGTCACCGCCGATCAGCGGGGCCATGAATCGGCGGTCGTCGGCCAACTCGGGGCGCCCGATGGCGGTGAAGAACGCGGGCCGCAATGCCTCCACCACGCCCACCACCGCCAGCCAGCCGTCGGCCGTGGGGAAGATGCCGTAGATGCCGGGGATGAGCGGGTGTCCGTGGTTGGGCCGCCCGGGCACCGCGCCGGCCAGGAAGGTGCCGGTGTACTCGCTGGCCTGGGCCCAGATCTGGCCGCCCAGCAGCGACACGTCGACCCGCTGGCCCCGGCCGGTGCGCTCGCGGGCCAACAGCGCGCTGGTGACGCCCACGACGAGGTTGAGCGAGGCGATGTGGTCGGCGATCGTGACTGCGATCGGTGTGGGCTCGCCGTCGTCGGTGCCGGTGGCGCTGATCAGGCCGCCGGCCGCCTGGGCCGAGAGGTCGGCGCCCTCGCGCTGGGCGTCGGGCCCGATGGGGCCGAAGGCCGAGCCGGTGGCGTACACGAGGCGCGGGTTGCGCGCCGCCAGCGCGTCATAGCCGAGGCCCCAGGCGTCCATGGTGCCGGGCTTGAAGTTGGTGACGACGACGTCGGCCCGGTCGGCCAGGCGCAAGAACGCGCCCCGTCCCGCTGGCACCCGCAGGTCGAGCGCGACACCGCGCTTGCCCCGGTTGCAGCCGAGGTAGTAGGCGCTGCGGCGGTCGGAGCGGCTCACGGGCAGCCACCGCGCCTGGTCGCCTACTCCGGGCAACTCGACCTTCACCACGTCGGCCCCGAGCTGAGCCAGCAGCGCAGCCGCTTGGGGGCCCTGCACCAGCAGGCCGGCCTCGATCACCCGCACGCCGTCGAGCGCCCCGGGCGCGAGCGGCGGCGATGCGGGCGGGGGCGTGGCGGCCATGGCCGGCGATGGTAGGAGGTGCCGAGCCGCGAGGATGACGGCGTGGCTGCCCATTACCGCGCCCCCGGCTGGTTCACGCGCAACGTCTTCAACCGCTTCGTCGCCTTCCTAACGCGGCACGGGGTGAGCGTGATGGGCTCACGGGTCCTGGCCGTTCGCGGCCGCAACAGCGGTGAATGGCGCACCACACCGGTCAACCTGCTCGAGCTCGACGGGCCGCGCTACCTCGTCTCGCCGCGAGGCGAAGGGCAGTGGGTCCGCAACCTCAGGGTCGCCGGCACCGGCGAGCTACGGGTGGGGAAGCGGGCCGAGACATTCACGGCGCGCGAACTGCCCGACGACGAGAAGGTCCCGGTGCTGCGCGCCTACCTCAAGCGGTGGAAGGTCGAGGTCGGCGTGTTCTTCGAGGGCGTGGGCCCCGACTCCACCGACGACGAGCTGCGGGCCATCGCGCCGAATCACCCCGCCTTCGAGGTGCTCACGCTCAGGCCGTGAGCAGCCCTCCGTCCACGGGAAGGGTCACGCCGGTGACGTAGGAACCGGCGTCGCTGGCCAGGAAGATCAGGGCGGTGCACAGTTCCTCGGCCTCGCCCGCCCGGCCGACGGGGATACGGGGGAGTTGTGAGGGGATGTAGTCGGGCGGGTACTGGTCGGTCATCTCCGAGGCGAAGAACCCCGGCGCCAGGGCGTTCACCCGGATGCCCTTGCGCCCTGTCCACTGCTGGGCGAGGTCGCGCGTGAGCCCGACGATGGCCGCCTTGCTGCTGGCGTAGGCGGCCTGGGGCAGGCTGGCGGTCGTCAAGCCGAGGATGCTGCCGATGTTGACGATGCTGCTGCCCGGTTGCATCACCCGGCCGCACGCCTGGGCCATCCAGTACGACCCGTTGAGGTTGACGTCGATCACCGAGCGGAACTGCTCGGGCGTCTCGCGGGTGGCGGGGTAGGCGGTGCCGATGCCGGCGTTGTTCACCAGGATGTCGACCTTGCCGAAGGCGGCCATGGTCTCGTCCACCAGGCGCTGGCAGTCCTCCACCTTGGCCACGTCGGTGGGGACGGTGAGCGCCCGCCGGCCCGCCTTCTCGACGAGCTCGGCGGTGTCGGCCAGGCGGGCGGCGCGCCGGGCGCCCAGGGCGACGTCGGCCCCGGCCTCGGCGAGAGCGTGGGCGAAGGCGACACCGAGGCCCGAGCTGGCGCCGGTGACGATGGCCGCCTTCCCGTCGAGCCGGAACCGGTCGAGGATGCTCATGCGCGGCAAGGTACCGGAGACGAGCTGCGCTGCTCGCCGGGCGGGGTCAGGCGGCGGCGCGCAGGCTGGCCTCGAGGGCGCGGCGCAGCGCGGGCATGTCGACCCCCAGGCCGGTCATCGCCTGGGCCGCCAGCCCGGACCCTTCGCGCAGGATCCCGAGGGCGACGTGCTCGGCGGCGATGTATCCGTGCCGTAGCCGGAGCGCCTCCCGCAAGGCCAGCTCCAGCGCCTTCTTGGCCTTGGGGCTGAACGGTGCCTGGCCGCACCGGCCTGGCTCGGTGCGGCGGCGGCGGAGACGGCCACGACGGCGGCGAGGCCGGGGACCGTCGGGCTGGAGGGCGCCGGGACCGAAGTTGCGCTCGACGGCGGCGCGCACCCGATCGAGGTCGATGCCCAGCTGGGCGAGCAGGGCGGCGTCGCTGTCGTCACCACCGGCGCCGACGCCGACGCGGTCGAGGTACCCCTCGATCGCCGCCGGCGTCAGGCCGAAGCGCACGAGCACGTCGGCCACCGGTTCGCCGGCGCGGGTGAGCACGAGCAGGAGGTGCTGGGTGCCGACGCAGGGGTCGCGGCGACGGACCGCCTCCGCCCGGGCCTCGGTGACGACCCAGCGGGCTTGGGCGGTGAAGCGCTCGAACATGTCAACGCCTCCGGTACTTGCGGTGCACGGTCTGCTTGGTGACGCCCAATGCGGCGGCGATCTCCTGCCACGACCAACCCTGGGCGCGGGCGTGGTCGACGTGCAGTGCCTCCAGAGACTCGAGCAGCCGCCGCAGACTGGCCACGGCGCGCAGGCCGACGGCGGGATCCTTGCTGCTGACCTGTTCGCCGAGCTCGGCGACGGATGTTCCCACGGGCGTCAGCTTATGCTGACGCTCCTGTGGTCGTCAACCTATGCTGACGCCGTCAGGATGGCGGAGCCGTTCGAGCTCGGCGGCCGAGATGCCGCAGCGTTCCACGACCTCGGCGTCGATCTCGCGCTCGTCGAGGCGGCGGTGGGCCACGGTGATCTCCAGCTGCACGTCGTCGGGTCCGGCGAAGTAGATCGACGTGCAGAAGCCGTGCTCGACGGGGCGGGACACCTTCACCCCGTGCGCCTTGAGGCGCTCGCGCATCTGGTCGAGCGTGGCCAGATCGGGGGCTTCGAGGGCGACGTGCTGGGTCGTGCCCCCGGGCACGGCGTCGGCGGGCGAGGCGGCATGGCTGACGCCCTCCGGGCGGGGCACCGGCTGGGCGAACTGGATGAAGCTCAGCATCCGCCCGTCGGGGAACTCGCAGAAGGCATGGATGGCGCCTGCGACGCCGTGCATCCAGAACAGGCCCGACAGGGGCAGGCCGAGGGCCTCGGCGTAGAACGTGAGCGTCGCCTTCATGTCGTCGGTGGCGACGGCCAGGTGGTTGATCCCCGTCGGCAGGGTGAACGTCACGGCGGGACGTTAGCGTTCGGTCATGGCCAGCTCACCCGCCGGGTTCCACCACGTGGCCTATGCGTGCCGCGACATCGACGCCACCCACCGCTTCTACGAGGAGCTGCTCGGCTTCCCCCTCGTGCACACCGAGGTCGAAGAGCTGGGCAACGGCGGGTTCTTCCGCCACGTCTTCTACGACCTCGGTGACGGCAGTTGCATCGCGTTCTTCGACGTGCACGGGGTGGGCGAGCGGGAGGGCTGGGAGAGCGCCATCTCCACCGGCAACGGGCTTCCCGTCTGGGTGAACCACGTCGCCTTCCGGGCCACCGAGGAGCGCCAGGCCGAGGTGCGCGAGCGCATGACGGCGGCCGGGGTCAAGCCGCTGATGGAACTCGACCACGGGTGGTGCCAGTCGCTCTACTACCTCGATCCCAACGGGATCATGGTGGAGCTGTGCCGCGACACGCCCGGCGTCGAGCCCGACCACGACCGCGCCGTCTCCCTGCTGCACGCCACCGCGAAGCCCACCTGACCGAGCGTTGGGGG
>JBIOZN010000242.1:0-2033 GCA_044871175.1 Acidimicrobiales bacterium
GGCGGGGCTGAAGACGACGTCGTACGCCGACAACGTGGTCGCGCTGCGCTATGCGCACGAGCGCGGCGCCGACGAGGCGATCTTCGCCAACACGGTCGGCCGCCTGTGCGAGGGCACGGGCACCAACGTGTTCGTCGTGCAGGACGGGCGGGTGCGCACCCCCTCGCTCGCCTCGGGCTGCCTGGCCGGCATCACCCGCGAGCTCGTGCTCGAGCTGGTCGACGTCGACGAGAGCGACATGCTCACCGTGGAGGACCTGCGCGCCGCCGACGAGGCGTTCCTCACGTCCTCCACCCGCGACGTGCAGCCGATCAGCATGGTGGACGGGCATCGCCTCGGTGCCGTCCCGGGGCCGCTCACCGAGGCGGTCGCGGCCGCCTACGCCGCCGTGGTCGAGCGTGATCTCGACCCCTGAGTATTCCGGGCACGACCTGTGCCCTCATGTCCAACATGATCGGCATGCACCACATCGAATCCCTGCCCTACGAAGGGATCACCAGCGAAGACCTGGCCCGGTTCGTCCGAGAACTGCGCTCGCCGCGGGCCGGCCCCTTCCGAAGGCGCCGGCGCCGCCGCCGGCTGCGGCACTGAGGCGCGCCACGACCGGATCACGCCCTCACTTGGGGGCCATGCGCAGGGCACCGTCGAGGCGGATGACCACACCGTTCAGGTAGTCGTTGTCGACGATGGCGAGCACGAGCTTGGCGAACTCCTCGGGCAGGCCGAGCCGCTTGGGATAGACGACGTCGGCCGACAACGCCTGCTTGGCGTCCTCGGGCAGGGCGCCCAGCAGGGGCGTGTCCATCAGCCCCGGGGCGATCGTGTTGACCCGGATCTGGGCCACCGACAGGTCGCGGGCGGCGGGCAGCGTCATCGACACCACGCCCCCCTTCGACGCCGCGTAGGCGAGCTGGCCGATCTGGCCGTCGTAGGCGGCGATCGAGGCGGTGTTGACGATCACGCCGACACCGGCGTCCCCCAGCGGCTCGTTCTTGGCCATCTGGGCCGCTTCGTGGGTGAGGCAGTGGAACGTGCCCAGGAGGTTGATGTTCAGCACCCGGTCCCAGCGCTTGCGGTCGTGGGGGGTGAGGTCACGGCCGATGGTGCGCACAGCGTCGCCCGTGCCGGCGCAGTTGACCCCGATCCGCAGGGGGGCGACCTCGGCGGCGGCGGCCACCGCCTCGCCCACCTGCTCGGCGTCGGTGACGTCGGCGCGCACGAACGTGCCGCCGATCTCCTTGGCGACCTGCTCGCCCCGGTCGACGTTGAAGTCGAGGATCGTCACCTTGGCGCCGCCGGCGGCCAACGCCCGGGCCGTGGCCTCCCCGAGGCCCGAGGCCCCGCCGCTGACGATCGCACCTGCACCCGAGAGCTCCATGGCCTCGACCCTAGCCAAGAGGTGTCGATCGGCACTGGGGGCGGGTGAGGTGGCCGTCACCCTCCTGCCCCATGAGACGATCCCTTCACCCTGTCGCCGGCGCCCTCGCCGCCCTCGCCGTGGCCGGTCTGGTCGGCGCCTGCGGCGGCGGCGACGCCGCCGAAACGTTTGTGGGCCGGGCCGATCCGCTCGGCGCCAACCTCGCCTGCTGTCAAGGGCGACCAGATCGCCGGCTATCTGTGCGACGACGGCCGCCTCGCCGAGTCGTTCAGGGGCGAGCTGGACGACGGGCGCGCCGAGCTGGTGTCGGCCGACGGCGACACCCGCGTGACGGCCACGGTCGACGGTGACGACACCCAGGCCCGGGCCGAACGTAACGGCCAGGCGGCCACCGTGGCGGCCGAGCCGGCCGAGGGCGACGCCGGCCTGTACTGGGCGGCGGCCGGATCAGGGGGCGACCGGGTCGTGGCCGCCTGGGTGCGCCTCAACGACGGCCCCGACACCGGCGCCCAGACCACGATCCGCGACGAGTTCGAGGACTTCATCGCCCCCGCCGGCCCGCTCGGCAACGCCACCGGCACGGTGAGGTTTCGACAACGGCGCGAGCGCCCCATCCGCCGCATCGAGTCCCCCGGCTTCAGCGATACGGGCATCG
>JBIOZN010000243.1:0-7045 GCA_044871175.1 Acidimicrobiales bacterium
GGCGCGAGGTCGTCGTCCCCGACCGTACGGGTATGCGCTACCTCGCCCGCCTGCTCGCCCATCCCGGCGTCGCCATCAGCGCGCTCGAGCTGGCCGGGGGAACAGAAGGGGCCACCGACCACGTCCACCAACCGGTGGTGGACGCGGCGGCGCGCGCGGCCTACGCCCGGCGGGCGGCCGAGCTGGCCGAGGAGATGGGCGAGGCGCGCGCCCACGCCGACCTCGCGCGCCAGGAACGCCTCGGCGTCGAGCTCGAGGCCCTCACCGACGCCGTCGAGCGGGCGACCGGCCTCCACGGCCGGCCCCGGACGTTTGCCGGGCCGCGGGAACGGGCCCGCACGGCCGTGCGCAAGGCGATCAAGCGGGCGCTCGACGAGATCGCCGCCGCCGAACCGGTCCTGGCCGCCGCCCTGCGGCCCACCATCGTCACCGGTGCCCGCTGCTGCTACGAGCCGGGCGCCCATGCGATCGCGTGGACGGTCACCCCCTGACCCGGCGGCGCGTGCCTCGCGGCGGCACACCCGGGGGCACGCTCCCCGGGGGAACCGGCACCCGGAGGTCCTCATGTGCATGTCCCTGACGCGCGTCGCGGTGAAGCGGGCGTTCCCGACCCAGACCGATCTGCTCGCCCAGCGTGAGCACTGCTCGATCGACCCCGGGTTGCTGCCGCCGGCGCGCGGCGCGGTCCCCACGCAGGTGCGCGTCACCCGGGGCCCCCGGGACTACGCCCTGTTCACGATCAGCGAGCTCCGTCAGGAGAACCCCGAAGCCGTCGTGCGCATGGGCCCGGCGGGGCGGCGCCGGCTCGGCCCCGACGGCGAGTTCGACGCCGTGCTCGACTTCCGGGCCCCCCACCCGACGATGAGCGACGGCGAGGCGCAGCGGCGAGGTGAGCTGGTGGAGCGCCTCGACGACGACCCCGCCCACTCCGGCCTGATCGTGATCGCGCCCCACGGCGGCGACATCGAGCTCCACACCGACGACCAGGCTGAGCGGGTCCGCGCCCGGCTGGCGCCCCGGCCGGTCAGCTGCTGGCGGTGCAAGGGTTGGAAGGACAGCGGGGCGTTCGCCGCCTGGCACATCCGCTCCATCGACCTGAACGAAGCCAGCTTCCCGTTGCTGGACCGGGTCATGCGCCGCCGCTTCACCCACGCCCTCGCCTTCCACGGCTTCCAGGAGGAGCGCATCCTGATCGGCGGCGGCGGGCCCGACGAGCTCAAGCAGCAACTCCAGGCCGAGATCGCCGGCGCCGTGACCGGATCGGGGATCGACGTGGACATCGCCCGGCGGGAGGACGGCAACAACGGTGACGACCCGGCCAACATCGTGAACCGCCTCACCACCGGTGGCCCGCGCGGCATCCAGATCGAGCAGAGCGCCGATGCCCGCACCCGCTTCTGGCGCCCGATCGCCGACGCCGTGGCCCGGGTCTACGCGGCCGTCCTCGCTGCCTGACCCCCGTTCTGGCAGGCGATCCTTCACAACGGCCCTGGTCAGCGGCCGTCGGGTTCTGCCAGAACGGTGTCAGAGCTGGTTCAAGGCGTCGATGAGGCTGCGGAGCTCGCCGTAGCCCCGGCGGGCCAGGCGCAGGCGGATGCGCTGGAGGTCGAGGGCGTCGCCGTCGTCGACCTCGACCGGCGCCGGCCCGGTGCGCTCGATGCGGCCGTCGCCGCCCAGGATGGGGGCGAAGCGCCGCTCCAGATCGGCCAGGTGGGCGTCGCCGGGCGCCCGTCGCAGCCGGATGATCAAGTCGTCGCCCACGTAACGGATCGAGTCGTAGTTGGCGTAGAAGCCGATGATCTCCCGGGTGGCGGCCTCGACGTCGTCGGTGCGCAGGAACAGGGCGAGGTCGGACTTGGACACCAGGCCGCGGGCCATCAGCTCGGACTCGATGAAGCCCTCGATGTGCTGCCAGTAGGTGCCGCCGGGCACGTCGAGGAACACGATCGGCACGGGCACGCCCTTGCCCGTCTGGGTGAGGGTGAGCAGCTCGAAGGTCTCGTCCAGCGTGCCGAAGCCTCCGGGCAGGCACACGAACGCCTTCGATTCCTTGATGAGCATGAGCTTGCGCGTGAAGAAGTACTTCATCGACACCAACTTCTCGTCACTGGCGATGACGGAGTTGGCCGCCTGCTCGAACGGCAGCCGGATGCTGACGCCGAAGCTGTGGGCCACGCCGGCGCCCTCCATCCCGGCGGCCATGATCCCCGGGCCGGCGCCGGTGACCACCATCCAGCCCCGGTGGGCGAGGGCGGCGGCCATGGCCCGGGCCTGGGCGTACATCGGGTCGTCGGGCAGGGTGCGGGCCGAGCCGAAGATCGTCACCTTGTCCTGGCCGCGGTAGGGCGCGAAGGCCCGGAAGGCCGCCCGCATCTCGCGCAGGGCGGCGCCGGCGATCTTGAGGTCGAGGGGGTCGGCCTCGTCGGTGGCCAGCCGGGCGGCGGCGGCCAGGATGTCGGCGACGAGCTCGCGCTCGCGCCGGGGCCGGGGCGGCAGCGCGTCGATCAGGGCCGCCACGCGCCGGTCGAGCTCGGGGTCACCGGTGGCGCGACGCGGGCGGCGATCGGACATGGTGAGGTCCGAGCCTAAGAGTGCGCGCCGTCGGAGGTGCAGCTCCGTGCCCTGGTCAGCGATTTGCACCGTAGAGGTGCAAATCCCTGACTGAAGCGAAGCGGGGACTCGCCGGGGCGGCCGCTTCGAGGTGCAGATACCTGCCTCGGGCAGCCGGATGCACCGTAGAGGTGCAAATCCCTGACACGAAGGCCGCCTGGTCGACCGGCGGGAGGGTGCACATCCGAGCGTAAGGTCGTCGCGTGTCCGAGCCGCCGGACGACGCGCTCGTCTGCTCCCGTTGCGGCGCCACCGCCGAGGGTGCGGACGCGCTCACCTGGACCGTCGAGTACGACCGCCGGCGGGGCCGGCGGGCGGTGTGCCCGGCGTGTGCGCGTGAGCACATCCGGGCCATCGAGGGCAAGCTCGACCCCGAGTGGTGGTAGCTCTCGGCGCGATTCGCGCCACATATGGCGGATTTCGCGCCGAGATGAGATTTCTGGACGCACTGGCGTCATCGCCGGGGCCCGCCGGCGTCTCTTTCATGAAGCGGGAACCCCGTGACGCGCTGGTGGGCGGAAGCCGGCGCGTGAGGTGGGGGCCCCACCCGTCGGGTGGAGCCCCCACCGAGACCCGCTACTCGAGGCCGGCGATGCGGGCGACGGCGGCGAGGGCGATGGTGAGCGCCACCGGATCGCGCCGGTGGTCGAGGGCCTCGGCCATGCGGCCCAGGGCGAGGTCGAGGCCGAAGGCGTCGAGCAGCAGCACGGCCTCGTCGTCGTCGGCGGCGGTGCACGCGCTGGCGGCCGTCGCCCGGCGATACCCCCGCAGGAACGAGCCGGCCGCCCCGACGAACCACGAGCGCTGCACGGCGGTGAGGGCCCCGTCCACGTCGGGCGTCACGATGCCCCGCTCGAGCAGCCCCTGGCGCGCCACCCAGGTGGCGTCCTCGAACGAGCGCAACAATCCCGCCACGTCGAGGTAGGGCGAGCGCTTGAGCCGGCGCTCGGTGACGGGCCGGCTGGCGTCGCCCTCGAAGTCGAAGAACACCACGTCGCGGCCGGTCCACAGGATCCGGTCGAGGCGCAGGTCTCCGTGCACGCGGATGCGGGCGCTGGAGAGACGGCGCCGGTGCACCAGCACCAACCGGTCGAGCACGGCGTCGCGCCCGGCCGCCACCACGCCGGCCAGCGGGCGCCCGTCGTCGTCGAGCTTGGGCGCCGCCCGGGCCAGCCGCTGCAGCGCCGCCTGGGCCCGGTTGCGCAACGCCTGGTAGAGCGCCCGCTGGTCGAGCTGGCTGAAGCGCTCGGGGGCGAAGGCGGGATCGCCCCGGTCGTCGGCCAGGGCGAGGTGGAGCTCGCCCAGGCGCGACCCGATGAGCTCGGCGACGAGGTGGAGCTCGTCGCCCACCCCGTCCCCGACCCGCGGCCCGGCGCCCCCGTCGCTCGGCCCGGCCGCCCGCCACAGCCCGGCGTTGCCCAGCTCGGCCCGTCCGGGCGCGCCGGCGGTGGCCGACCCGTCCCCGAAGGCGGCCTCGTACCGCCGGCCCAGCTCGTCCACCGACCGGGTGAACTCGTCGCCCTCGCTGGGGACGAGCTCGCGCACGACGGCCACGGTGGCCGGCTCGGGGCCGCCGCCGTCGTACTCGACGGCGCCGCCCAGCCGGGGCGCGCTGGGGAAGTCGACGGCGGCCAGGTGCTGGGTGAGCTCAACTTCGGGGTTGCGGCCGGGGGAGAGGCGGCGGAACAGCTTGAACACGAGGCGGTCGCCCACCACGGTGGACACGGTCTGGCGGCGGAAGCGGGGCGAGGGGACGCTGGGCGGGGCCTCGCCGTTGCCGGTGACGAGCGTGCGCAGCCAGGGACCGGGCACCCCCCGCAGCACGCCGCCGGCGCGGGCCCGCACCCGGCGGCGCCGCTGCAGCACGTCGAACAGCACCTCGGGCACCTCGGGCACCACCATCCCGTCCACCAGCACGGCCGGGTCGGTGTCGCCCGCCGGGCCCCGCCGCACCAGGGCGATGACCCCGTCGGCGTGATCACGGCCGAGCTCGGCCGCCCGGTCGCCGCTGACCACCACCGCGGGCACGACGTAGCGCTGGGCCTCGCCCGCGCCGAACAGCGCGTCCACCACCAGCACGGCGGCCGCCTCCGTGCCGGGCACGGCCAACGGGGCCACGTCCACCATTCGCACCTCCCGCAGCCGGCGGTCACCGCCGTCGAACCAGGGCTGGGCGGGCAGGAACCGGCGCACCGCCTGGGCCAGCTCGTCGCGCCCGGTGGGGTCGAACACCGTCGCCCAGCGCCCCTCGCCCAGATCGAGGACCTTGAGCTCGGACGAGGGGGCGCGCACCTTGGTGGACTGCACGGCCATCCAGTAGAAGCCGTGTGGTCCGAGGGTCACGAGGTAGGGCCGGTCGCTGATGGGAGGGAACGAGGTCTGGCCGAACAGCTCGACGGGTTGGGCTCCCCGGAAACGGCTGAGGTCGAGCTCGACGTACTGGGCGTGCCGGGACAGGTTGGCCACCACCAGCACGACCTCGTCGTCGTGACGGCGGGCCAGGCGGGCGCCCCGCAGGAAGGCGAGGACGTGGTGGTTGTCGGGGTGCAGGAACTCGATGTCGCCCCGGCCGAACACGGGGTGGCGCTTGCGCAGGGCGAGGATGCGCCGGGTCCACCACAGGAGCGAGGTGGAGGTGGCCAGCTGGCTCTCGACGTTGATGGCCTCGTGGTGGCAGGTCGGGTCGATGATGACGGGCAGGTACAGGCGCTGGGGGTTGGCGGTGGAGAACCCGGCGTTGCGGTCGGCCGACCACTGCATCGGCGTGCGCACCCCGTTGCGGTCGCCGAGGTAGACGTTGTCGCCCATGCCGATCTCGTCGCCGTAGTAGATGACGGGGGTGCCCGGCAGCGACAGGAGCAGCCCGGTGAGCAGTTCGATCTTGCCCCGGTCGTGCTCGAGCAGCGGGGCCAGGCGCCGCCGGATCCCCAGGTTGATCCGGGCCTGGCGGTCCTGGGCGTACACCCGGTACATGTAGTCGCGCTCCTCGTCGGTGACCATCTCCAGGGTCAGTTCGTCGTGGTTGCGCAGGAACAGCGCCCACTGGCAGCCCGGCGGCGGCGTCGGGGTCTGCTCGAGGATCTCGATGACGGGGAAGCGGTCCTCCCGCTGCAGGGCCATGAACAGCCGGGGCATGAGCGGGAAGTGGAAGTTCATGTGGCACTCGTCGCCGTCGCCGAAATAGGCGGCGGCGTCCTCGGGCCACTGGTTGGCTTCGGCCAGCAGCATGCGGTCGGCGAAACGGGCGTCGATGTGGGCCCGCAGCTCCTTCAGGAACGCGTGCGTCTCGGGCAGGTTCTCGCAGTTGGTGCCCTCGGCCTCGAAGAGGTAGGGGACGGCGTCGAGGCGCAGCCCGTCCACGCCCAGCCCGAACCAGAAGTCGATCACCTTCATGAGCTCGGCGCGCACGTCGGGATTGTCGAAGTTGAGGTCGGGCTGCTGGGCGTAGAAGCGGTGCCAGTAGTAGGCGCCCGCCACCGGGTCCCACGACCAGTTCGACGGCTCGAAGTCGCCGAAGATGATGCGGGCGTCGCGATAGCGCTCGGTAGTGTCACTCCACACGTACCAGTCCCGCCAGCACGACCCCGGCTTGGCCCGCCGGGCCCGCTGGAACCACGGATGCTGGTCGGAGGTGTGGTTCAGGACCAGCTCGGTGATGACCCGCAGCCCGCGGGCGTGGGCCTGGCGCAGGAAGCGGCGGAAGTCGCGCAGGGTGCCGTAGGACGGGTGCACGTCGCGGTGCGCGGCGATGTCGTAGCCGTCGTCCTTGAGCGGCGAGGGGTAGAACGGCTGCAGCCAGATGGCGGTGACGCCGAGGTCCTGGATGTAGTCGAGGCGCTCCGTGAGGCCGCGGAAGTCGCCGATGCCGTCGCCGTCCGAGTCCTGGAAGGCGCGGACGTGGACCTGGTAGATGACGGCGTCGCGATACCACTGCGGCTCGCTGCCGAGCGGGTTCATGTCGATGGCTCCACGTGCAGCACGTGTGCGGGGAGGACGTTCGGGTCGAGCTCCACGTAGTTGGACGGCCCGTGCCAGGTGTAGCGCGCGCCGCCGATCAGGTCGTGCACACGGTACGCGCCGTCGCCGTCGATGCCCAGCTCGTGCAGGGGCAGCTGCAGCATGCCGGCCTGGGTGTGCCACGGATCGAGGTTGGCGATCACCACCACCACGTCGTCGCCCAGGCGCTTGGAGTAGGCGAGCAGCGCGTCGTTGCCGGTCTCGTGGAAGCGGAGCGTGCGGTCGACCCGGAGGGCGGGGTGCTCGCGGCGGATGACGTTGACGCGGGTGATGAGCTCGGCCAGCGAGTCGTCGCGCTCGAGGTCCCAGGTGCGCTGCTCGTACTTCTCGGAGTCGAGGTACTCCTCCCGCTCCGGCGCCAGCGCGCGGCCCTCCAGCAGCTCGAAGGCGGGGCCGTAGATGCCGTAGTTCGCCGCGA
>JBIOZN010000244.1:0-2067 GCA_044871175.1 Acidimicrobiales bacterium
CTCATCGGCGGCCGCTCCCGGCCGTGGCTGTACTCACAGGCCCTCACTCCCCGCGGCGTGCTCGCCCACCGGGCCCTCGCCCACCGGGTCCTCGCCCACCGGGCCCTCGCCCACGGCCACGATGGCCGCGCCCCGGCGCTCCAGGCGGATCGACGGCAGCGGGCGCTTGGGCGGCCCGGCCGTCGGCTCGCCCGTCCCGGGGGCGAAGTGGCCGTCGTGGCAGGGGCAAAACAGGTCGGCGTCCTCGCGCTTCCAGATCACTTCGCAGGCCAGGTGGGTGCACACCGCCGAGTAGGCGACGTAGGTGTCGGGGGCGAGGCGGAGCAGGACGGCGGGGTCGTTGCCGGTCGGGTAGAAGAAGCGCACCGACCCGCCGACGGGCACGGCCTCGGCGTCGTCGGTGATGACGATCTCGGCATCGGCCCCCTCCGTGCGCCGGTGGAAGGCGCCGGCGGCCACGGCCACGTTCCCGGCGGCCAACCCGCCCGACAGGATGGCGAGGATGCGCAGGTAGCCCCGCCGGGTCACCAAGGCGTCAGTGGTGACCCGGGCGATCCGTTGGGCGACCAGAGGGCCTCCCAGTAGTGGCGGATGAAGATGGGGAACGTCTCGGGCACGTTGGCGCCCAGCACCATGGTGACGTCGGCGAGGGTCACGTCGCTGATGGGGTTGGGGGCCCGGTCGATGCCGTAGGCGCGGTAGTGCGCGGCCCCCGCCGAGACCATGCACATGCGGCCGTTCTAATCGGTGTACCGCGTGCCCAGGCCGACGCGGGCGAACTTGCCGACGAGATAGCACTTCTCGGTGGAGAGCGAGGCGCCGCCGTACACGGCCATGGCGTCCTTGCCGCGGGCCTGCTGGATGGCGGTGATGCCGCTGACGACGCGGTCGAGGGCCTCGTCCCACGTGGCCCGGTGCAACTGGCCGTCGGCACCCCGCACGAGCGGATGGGTGAGGCGATCGGGATGGTTCACCTGCTGGTAGGCGGCCACGCCCTTGGGGCACAGCTTGCCGTGGTTGTGCGTGTCCATTCGGGGCTCCACGCCCACCACCTGGTTCTCCCGCACCCGCAGGTACATCCCGCACTGCACGCCGCAGAACGAGCAGTGGGTGGGCACCCACTTCTCGTCGGGCAGGTCGGTTTCCCACTCGCCCGCCTCCTGGGCGCCGCAGGAGTGGAAGTCGGCCACACCGGGCGGCGTGGGCATGCGGAAACCCGACGGGCGCCGCTCGGCCGGGCTCATCGGGCGAAACTCGGGCCGCTGGCGGCGAAGTAGCCATCGGCCCGCACCACCCGCTTGCACCGCGGGCACAGCTCCTGCAGGTGCTGGGCGCCGTCGGGCGCCGTGGGAAGCGTGTAGTCCTGGCCCAGCTCCAGCAGCGTCGCCCGAAGGTCCTGCACGAACTGGTCGGCCGCCAGTTGCTCGCCGCAGCGGGCGCAGGCCCGGGGCCGCTCGAGGTTGATTTCGGTGTAGAGCTGGATACCCACCGACGCCGGGCGCTGCAGCACGTGGAAGAACTTCCCGAAGGGGATGAAGACCAGCGCCAGGATCACCGCCGCCATGTGGGTGACGACCAGGAAGTCGTAGTAGCTGCCGTCCAGGACGGAGGCCGACAGGGTGAGCAGCAGCCCCGTCACTGCGATCACCACCAGCATGAGCAGCGGCAGCATGTCGTAGCCGAAGCGCTGGGCGGCGATGACTCGGCGGTCCCGGAAGCGCCGCCACAGGAAGATGGCGCAGCCGATCAGGACGAGGACGGCGGTGTAGTCGAGGGCGTGGAAGGCCGACCACCCCAGGAATGACGTGGCGTCGAAGGCCACCGTGGGCACGGCGAACACGTACATGCGGTACGTCTCCTCCGTGCCCGGCTTGAGCCGGAACACCAACCAGCCGAACACGAGGGGGAACGTGACGAGGTGGCGCCGATCACCCCCCAGAACAGGCACTGGTGGCCCACCCAGCGCACGAATCCGCGGCGGCGGATGAAGCCCTGCCCCAGCAACTGGCCCACCACGGCGCGAGGCACGAGCAGCGGCAGACGGCGGAAGTTCTGCCACGAGGTGAC
>JBIOZN010000245.1:0-17889 GCA_044871175.1 Acidimicrobiales bacterium
CCCGGCGGCACGCCGATGCCGTCGCCTCGCTGCCGTTTCTGCGGGAGCAGCGGCACATCGGCCTCGGTCGACGGATGGAGGTCGACGCCCTGGCTGGCGACTTCGACACCGTCATCAACTACTCCCACCTGTTCGAACGGGACTGGCGACAGGCGGGCCGACCGGTCGCCGGCAACCTCGCCCCCGGCGGCTACGCCGCCGCCATGGTGTACGGCATGGTGGGCGACGGCGACGGCCGGGCCCGGTGGATCGGGATCACCCGGGGTCTCCTGTCGTCGCCCGAACGGCTGGACGCTCCGGAGACCATCTGGCGCTTCGTGCTGGACGCGTTCCTCGCCCTCCACGTCGGCGACCCGCACGGCGCCGGTGACCTCCTGACGGACGCGCCCGACGACCACTCCCTCGTGGTCACGCCGAACCACCCCGTGTGGGTGGCCTGGTATGCGGCGGCCTGGGCGGAAGCGAGCGTGCTCGCCGATCACCCTGACGCATCCGCGCGCCTGGACCGCGCCGCCCACGCCGCCGTCGGCAACGAGATCGCCCTCACCATTATCCGACGGGCTCGCCTGCTCCACGAGCGCACGCGAGAGGGCTTCGGGGCGATCGCCGACCGGTTCGCAACGTTGGCCTGCCCCTACCAGGAGGCCCGGACTCGGTCGCTGGCCAGGTCGTGACGGAACGTGATCGACAGGCGGGGGGCGGCGTGGGCCACTTTGGGGACGCAGTGCTCCCAGCTGTGCTGGCAGTCGCCGCCCATCACCAGCAGGTCGCCCTGGCCGAGGAGATAGGAATGGCTGGGGCCGCCACCACGCGGTCGCAGCAGGAAGGGCCGGGGCGCGCCCACACTGACGATGGCCACCAGCGGGCGTTCGAGGCGGTGGCGGATGCGGTCGCCGTGCCAGGCGACGCTGTCGCGGCCGTCGCGGTAGTAGTTGCAGCCGATCGAGTCGAACGCCTTGTCGTAGCGCGCCCTCAGCAGGTGGCGGGCGTGGGCCAGGAGGGGGAGCGGCTCGGGCCCGTGGTCGCCGCCGGCGTCCCACCACCAGGTGAGGCGGGGCTCGTCGAGCCGCTGGCCGTACATCGTGACCTGGCGCTGGCGCCAGGGGAGGCGGGCGACCAGTTCGGCCAGCACCTCGTCGCTGCCCGCCAGCCACGTGGGTACGTGATCGATCCAGGTGAACGGGTCGAGCTCGACGTGGCGCAGGCCCGTGAACTCGGCGTCGACCGCCGGATCGGCGAGGCCGAACAGCGTCGCCTGGTAGGTGAGCGCCTCTGCGAACACGTGTTCGATACTCGCGCCGGTGGGGCCGTCGGTCAAGCGGGGCGGCGGTGACCCCGATCGCGATCGACGATCCCGCCGATCCCCGCCTCAGCGTGTACCGGGACCTGCGCGACCGTGACCTGGCCGGGCACGAGGGCGGTGTGTTCATCGCCGAGGGCAAGCTCGTCATCCGGCGGCTGGCGGCCTCGCCCTACCCGGTGCGGTCGGTGCTGGTGACGCCCGCGCGGGCGGCCGAGCTGGCCGACGTCCTGGCGGGTGTGCACGCGCCGGTGTACGTGGCCTCGCACGAGGCCATCCGGGCCACGGTCGGGTTCGATCTCCACCGGGGCGCGCTGGCGGCCGCCGGGCGCCTTCCGTTGCCGGACCCGGGTGCGCTGCTGGCGGCCGCCCGCACCGTCGTGGTGCTGGAGGCCGTGGGCGACCACGAGAACCTGGGCGCCATCTTCCGCACCTGTGGCGCGCTCGGCGCCGACGCCGTGCTGCTCGACCGGCGGTGCAGCGACCCCCTCTACCGGCGCTGCGTGCGGGTGTCGATGGGGGAGGTGCTGCACGTGCCGTTCACCCGCCTGACGCCGTGGCCCGACGCGCTGGCCGGGGTCCGGGCGGCCGGCTTCCGGGTGCTGGCCCTCACGCCCGCGCCCGACGCCACGCCGATCGACCTCATCGAGCGCCCGGCCGGCGACCGTGTCGCCCTGCTGCTGGGCGCCGAGGGCGACGGCCTCACCCCCGTCGCCCTGGCCGCCGCCGACGAGCGCGTCCGCATCCCCATCCGCGCCGGGTTCGACTCGTTGAACGTCGGCCACGCCGCCGCCATCGCCCTCCACCGCTTGGGTTTGCACCGTGAGGGCCAATAGTGGGCGCTCAGGGTGCAAACCCGTTCCGGGAAGCGCGGGTCAGTGGGAGCGGGGGAGGCCGAGGACGTGCTCGGCCACGTAGGCCAGCACGAGTTCCTGGCTTATGGGGGCGATCCGGGGCAGGCGGGCTTCCCGGAAGTAGCGCTCGACGTGGTACTCGGTGGCGTAGCCGAACCCGCCGAAGGTCTGCACGGCCCGGTCGGCGGCGAAGAAGCCGGCTTCGGCGGCCAGGTACTTGGCCAGGTTGGCCTCCTCGCCGCACGGCAAGCCGGCGTCGATGCGCCGGCCCGCCTCGGCCACCATCAGGGCCGCCGCCCGCAGCTGGGCGTGGGCCTGGGCCAGCGGGAAGGCGATGCCCTGGTTCTTGCCGATGGGCCGGTCGAACACGACCCGCTGGTTGGCGTAGCCCACGGCCGCCCGCAGCGCCGCCCGCCCGATCCCCAGCGCCTCGGCGGCCACCAGGATCCGTTCGGCGTTCAGCCCGTCGAGCAGGTAGCTGAACCCCTCGCCCTCCTCGCCCACCCGGTCGCCCACCGGCACCACGACGTCGTCGTAGGTGGTCTCGCACGACGCCACCGCGTTGCGGCCCATCTTGGGGATGGCCCGGGCGTCGACCCCCGGGGCATGGCGGTCGACCAGGAACAGCGTCATCCCCTGGTACGGCCGCTCCACCTGGGCCAGCGGCGTGGTGCGGGTGAGCAGCAGGATGCGGTCGGCCTCGAGGGCCTTGGTGGTCCACACCTTGCGCCCGTTGACCACGTAGGCGTCGCCGTCGCGCACCGCCCGGGTGGTGATGCGCCGGGTGTCGGTGCCGGCGTCGGGCTCGGTGACCCCGAAGGCGATGTGCAGGCGCCCGTCGGCGACCGGTGGCAGGTAGCGCTGCTTCATCTCCTCGGTGCCGTGGAGCACCACCGGGTGCATTCCGAAGATCGACAGGTGGATGGCCGACGCGCCGTTCATGCACGCGCCCGAGGCCGCCACCTCCTCCAGCACGGCCGCCGCCTCGGTGACGCCCCGCCCGCCGCCGCCGTAGCGCTCGGGGATGGCGATGCCGATCCAGCCGCCGGCCGCCATGGCGTCGTAGAACTCCTGGGGGAAGCGGTGATCGTGCTCGCACGCCGCCCAGAACTCGTCGGGGAACTTGGCGCAGATGGCGCGCACCGTCTCGCGGATGAGCGTGAGGTCGTCACCGTCGTCGGTGTCGCGTTCCATGCCGTGTTGCTAGCGCAATTCGCGTGCGGCGAGCTGCGGGTACGGTGCGGCGATGCTGACCGGCCCGATCACCGGAGGTCTTCACGGCTGGGCCTTCGGCCGCACGCTGGTCGACCTGGCCGACTACGGGTACGTGGAAGAGGAGTTCGGCCTGGAGGGCGAGGCCACGCGCTACCGGCCCCGCCCGGGGCACACCTTCGGCCCCGACGGGCGGTGGGACGCCGAAGCGGCGGGTACAGCGCCGTTCCGGACGCGGATCCTCGTGTACCGCCCCGCCGACCCGGCCCGGTTCAACGGCACCGTCGTCGTCTCCTGGAACAACGTGAGCGCCGGGTACGACCTGTTCGCCGGCGACACGGCCGAGATCCTCGAGGGCGGGTACGCCTTCGCCGGCGTCACGACCCAGCGCGTCGGCGTCCACGGCCTGCCCCATGCGCCCCAAGGCCTGCTCGCCTGGGACCCCGAGCGCTACGGCTCGTTGTCGATCCCGAGCGACGACTACTCCTACGACATCTTCACCCAGGCGGCGCGAGCGCTCGGCCCCGGCCGGGACCGCACTCCCGATCCCCTCGCCGGCCTCCCGGTCAACCGGGTCGTCGCCATGGGCGGCTCGCAATCGGCCGGCCGGCTCGCGACCTACGTGAACGCGGTCCACCCGCGAGCCACCGTCTTCGACGCCTACCTGCTGTTCATCTACTTCGGCGTGGGCACACCCCTCGAGGTCGGCGATGTCGTCGTCAACATCGTGGCGCCCACCGAGCCCTTCGACGCCAAGGCGGCGCTCACGGGCCAGAACCGGCTCCGGGACGACCTCGACGTGCCCGTGATGGTGGTGAACTCCGAGCTGGAAGCCATTGCCTGTCACGCCGTGCGCCAGCCCGACACCGAGCGCTTCCGCTACTGGGAGGCGGCGGGCACGTGCCACGTGTCCGAGCAGGGCCTGCGCCTGCGGGCGCCCAAGTACGAGCGCGACTTCGGCACCGCGCTGCCCATCGCCGAGGGCATCAACCGCGTCCCTCTGAATCCCCTCTACGACGCCGCCCTGCACCATATTCAGGCGTGGATGACGGGAGGTCCGCCGCCGCCCGAGCAGCCCCTGATCGAGTTCGCCGGCGACCCGCCCGAGGTGGTCCGCGACGAGCACGGCATTGCCCGGGGCGGGATCCGCCTGCCCCAGGTCGAGGTCCCGGTGGCGAAGAACAGCGCCATCCCCCTGGCCGCCGACATCTTCAGCATCCTCTACGGCTCGAGCGTGCCGTTCCCGCCGGCCAAGCTCACCGAGCTCTACGGCGACCCGGCCAAGTACCTGGCCGCCTTCGAGCAGGCGGCCCGCGCCGCCGAGAAAACCGGCGTGTTGCTGCCGCGCGACGCCGACGCCCTGGTGGAGGAGGCGCGCACCGTCACCTGGTGAGGCGCCCGCACCCGCCGGGCGGCGGGGCTGGTGTCAGCGGCGGCGGGCGACGAACACCGGGATGACGCGCTCGGTCTTCTCCTGGTACTCGGCGTAGGGCGGGTAGGCCGCCACCGCCCGCTCCCACCACTGAGCCCGCTCGTCGCCGCTGACCTCGCGGACCTCGGCGTCGAACGGTTCGGGCCCGTCCTGGATCGCGACGGCGGTGGGGTCGGCCTTCACGTTGTGGTACCAGACGGGATGCGTGGGCGCGCCGCCCATGGACGCCACGAGGGCGTACTCGCCGTCGTGCTCCACCCGCATCAGCGGGGTCTTACGCAGCTTCCCCGACTTGTTGCCCCGCGTGGTCACGATGATCACCGGCAGCCCGGTGTCGAGCAGGGTATTGCCTCGCGTTCCTCCCGAGGATTCGTAGGCCTCGACCTGGTCGCGCACCCATCCCGCCGGGCTCGGGGCGTACTCACCTTGCAGCGTCATGCCCGTGACGATAAACGGCCCTGTCGCCAATCGACGCGTGTGCCACGGTATGGCACACGGAAGGCACGCCTGGTCGTCATGCCTGAGTCGTTCACCCTCACCACGCCGGCCACCACTGCGTCGGTCGGGAGCGACGGGCGGGCCGCGTTCCCGATCACGGTCACCAACGTCAGCGGGCGTCCCCGCCGGGCCCGGCTGGCGCTCGTGCCGACCGCCCCCGCCGCCGCCGAATGGTTCACGATCGAGGGCGAGACGGTGCGGGACTACGGGCTCGGTGCCACCGAGAGCTACTCGGTGAAGGTCCAGGTGCCGCCGGGTGTCGGGGCGGGGACGTACACCGTGCGCGCCGATGCCGTAGCCGAGGATGGCGCGCCCGATGTCGACCAAGGGCCCACCGTCGCGCTCATGGCCGCGGCGCCCGCCGCCGGCAAGCGGTTCCCCTGGTGGATCCTCGCCGTCGCCGCGGCCGTGCTCGCCGCGGTCGTCGTGGTGGCCGTCGTCGTGGCCGGAGGCGATGACGAGGCCGCCGCCGTCACCGTGCCCGACGTCCAGGGGCGGGCCGCCACCGTGGCCGTGGCCGCCCTCACCGGGGCGGGCCTGCAGCCGTCACCGCCCAACGCCAACGGCCTGCCGTGTGACCCGCTGGTGGCCACCCAGGACCCGGCCGGCGGCAGCCCGGTGAGCAAGGGGACGACGGTGACGCTCACGTTCGCGCCGTGCGGCACCGGCCTCCTGACGGTGCCCGACGTCGAGGGCCAGGCGGCCTCGGCGGCCATCGCCCGGCTCACGGCCGGGGGCTTCGTCACCGTTCCCCCCGACACGACCGGCCTGCCGTGTAACCCGGCGGTGACGAGCCAGCGGCCGGCGGCCGGGTCGCCGGCGGCCACGGGCACGATCGTCACCCTCACCTTCCCGGCCTGCCTGGTGGCGGTGCCCAACGTGCAGGGCCAGGCGGCGTCGAGCGCCATCGCCGCCTTGGCGGCGGCCGGGTTCCGACCCGATCCCCCCGACACCACGGGCCTGGCGTGCGACCCGGCCGTCTCCGGCCAGACGCCGCCAGGCGGGGCCTCGGCCGAGAGCGGCGCCACGGTCAAGCTCACGCTGGCGGCGTGCCCGACGAAGGCCATCGTCCCCGACGTCCGGGGCGACACCGCCGCGGGGGCCAGCGCCGCCCTGAGCGCCGTCGGCCTGCGGGCCACCACCCGTTCGGTCGTGGACCCCACGTGCAACGACATCGGCGTCGTGCGCAGCCAGACGCCCGGCGCCGGCACCGAGGTGGCGCTCGGGTCGACGGTGACGATCTCGATCGGCACCCCACCCCCTCCCCCCCGCGTCTGCCCCTGAGCGGGCGGACGACGACGGCGTGATGGACCCCACCTACGACGTCGTGCTGCGGGGCGGGCGGGTGGTCGACCCCGAGACCGGGCTCGACGCCGTGCGGGACGTGGCCATAGCGGCCGGCCGCATCGCCGCCATCGCCCCCATCACCGAGGATCGGCTGCGCGGCCTCACCGTCGTCGACGTCCACAACCAGGTCGTGGCCCCCGGCTTCGTCGACCTCCACAGCCACGCCCAGACCCTCGCCGGACGGCGGCTGCACGCCTGCGACGGCGTCACGACCGTGCTCGACCTCGAGGCGGGCCGCCGGCCGGTGGCCGCGGCCCTCACCCACGAGGCGCAGGACGCCTCGCCCGTCCACTGCGGCTACTCGGCCTCGTGGGCGGCCGCCCGGATGGAGGTGGTGGGTGGGATCCCGTCCGACGGTGGGTTGGGGGCGATCCTGGCCAACCTCGGCAACCCGGCGTGGCAGCGGGCGGCGTCGCCCGCCGAGGTGGCGGCGATCCTCGACCGGCTCGCCGAGGACCTCGCCGACGGTGCGATCGGCGTCGGGCTCCTCATGGGATACGCACCCGGTGTCGAGCCGAGCGAGTACGTGGCGGTGGCGCAGCTGGCCGCCCGCTCCGGCGTGCCCACGTTCACGCACAGTCGCGACCTGGTCGAGATCACCCCGACCGTGCCGATCGACGGCGCCGAGGAGATCGTGCGGGCGGCGGGCGAGACGGGCGCGCACATGCACCACTGCCACATCAACAGCACGTCGACCCGTCACCTCGACCGGGTGCTGGCCCTGGTCGAGCGGTGCCGGCGCCAGGGCGGTCGGGTCACCACCGAGGCCTACCCGTACGGCTCGGGCTCCACCGCCATCGGCGCCGCCTTCCTCGCCCCCGAACGGCTGGCCGCTCGCGGCCTGGATCCGACCGCGCTCACCTACCTCCCGACCGGGGAGCGCGTGGCCGATGCCGCCCGGCTCACCGAGTTGCGGGCCACCGACCCGGGCGGCCTGGCGATCCTCGACCTCATGGACGACGACGATCCCGCCGACCACGCCCTGCTGCGCCGGTCACTGCAGTTCGAAGGCGCCATCGTCGCCAGCGACGGCATCCCGCCAGTCTGGACCGAGCCGGGGGGCGACCTGCGGGCGTGGCCGCTGCCGCCGGCGGCCGTGACCCATCCCCGCACGGCCGGCTGTTTCGCCCGCGCCCTGCGCCTGTGGCGGGAGGAAGGGGCGCCTCTGGTCGACGCCATCGGTCGGTGCACCCTGCTGCCCGCCCGGGTGCTCGAGGGCAGCGTGCCGGCCATGGCCGCCAAGGGCCGGCTGCAGGTGGGCGCCGACGCCGACGTGGTGGTGTTCGACGCCGACCGCATCTGCGACCAGGCTACCTACCAGGCGAGCACCCGCCCATCAACCGGCATCACCCAAAGTGGTGGACGGCACGTTCGTCGTCCGCGCCGGCGAGCTCGTGCCCGACGCCCTCCCGGGGCGCGCCCTGCACACCTGACGAGGCGTTCCTGCGACGCCTGCGAATCCACCGCTTCGGCCATGGCCCCGGTGGCACAATTCCCCGCCGTGAGCACGCCCGCCATCGTCGACCGGGGGGGAGACGCCGGGCCCGAGGTACCCGCGGAATGGACGCGGTGGTGCGTGGCCCCGCAATCGGCTTTCGAGGTGCAGGACCGCCGGGGCCACGTCGGCCTGGTGCAGGTCGACGACGTGAACTTCGTGGTCACCACCGGCTTCCGGTTCGCCGACCCCGCGGTGAAAGCGATGCTCGTCGAGCAGGTCGAACGCGGCGGCCCGAACGAGCAGACCGCCCGAGCGATGGTGGAGGACGCCGCCACCTACGCCATCGGCACCGAGGACAAGACCGACATCGCGTCGATCCCGCGGTTCATGCGCTGGTTCGAGAACACTTACGGGCGCCACACGCTGGCCGCCATCATCCACGATCGCCTGATCGTTTCCGGAAGGCCCAACGACGGCGCGCTGGCCAGCGATATCCTGTCCGACCGGTTCTTCCGCGAGATGATGGGATCGGCCGGCGTGCCGGCCCTCAAGCGGTGGATCATGTGGGCGGCGGTGGCGATGCGCACGCGGTGGGCGGCACGCGGGTGGCGGCGTCTCACGCTGGCGCTGTGGTTGCTGCTGGCCGTCAGCGGGATCACGCTTTTCGTCGCCGCCATCGGCTCGGCCCTGTTCAAGTGGCCGCACCTGCTGGCCCTCGACCCCTGGGTCGCGCTGCTCATCGCCGTCGTCATGCCGTTCGTGTCGGCTCCGCTGTGGGGCCGCCAGCTGGGCGCCAGCTTCCTGGCTGCGGTGGCCGCCCTCTGGATCCTGCCGGCGGCCATCCTGGCCGTGCTCGGCTACCTCGTGTACCGGGTCCTCGAGCGCATCACCAAGACGTTCGGCTCCGCCTGAGTCCGGCTCCACGACGCGCCCGCGGCGCACCAGCCGCGCCGACCGGGTGGGCGAGCCCGGCGAGGGGTAACGGGTGGTGCCCCTGACGGTGCGTCGCGGCACGGGGCCCTTCGCGCGGCAGGAGCTGCGGTGGCCGAGATCAGTTCACGATCGTGGCGATGGCGCCCCCCAGCAGGAGGCCGGCGCCCATCCCCGCGGTGACGTCGAGTGGGTTGTGGGCGCCCACGTACACCCGTCCCGCCATCACGACCAGGCTGAGGGCGATGGGCGCCCACCACCACACCGTGGGCATCGTGGGCACGACGACACACCCGGGCCTTCCGCCAGGGTCAGGTCGGATCGGGATTCATCTCCCAGTAGTCGGGCGAGCGCCAAAGGCTGCTGGCGGTGAGGTTGCGGATCCAGTGCATCTCGTTCGGAAGCCGCGTATGCAGCTTCATGAACAGCTCCTCGACATCGAGCAGTTCTGCCTCCCACTCGCCGCGATCGACCGACATGCACTCCCGGAACTGGCTTTCGGAGAAGTCCTCGAGGCCCTTCCAGTTGATGTCCTGATAGCGCGGCATCCAGCCCAGCGGGCTCTCGATGCCTACTGCCCGCCCGTGCGCGCGGTCGACGACCCACTGCAGGACCCGCATGTTCTCCCCGAAGCCGGGCCAGACGAACTTGCCGTTCTGGTCACGGCGGAACCAGTTGACGTCGAAGATGCGCGGCGGGTCCTGGATCGTGCGGCCGAACGACAACCAGTGGTTGATGTACTCACCGACGTGGTAGCCGGCGAAGGGCAACATGGCGAACGGGTCGCGGCGGACCACGCCCTGCTGACCGAAGGCCGCCGCCGTCGTCTCCGATCCCATCGTGGCCGCCATGTACACCCCGTAGGCCCAGTTGAAGCTCTGCACGACGAGTGGGATTGTCCCTGAGCGGCGACCCCCGAAGACCATGGCGTTGATGGGCACGCCCTTCGGATCATCCCAGTCCGGGTCGAGCGCCGGGTTCTGGGCCGCCGGCGCGGTGAAGCGGGCGTTCGGATGGGCCGCCTTGTTGTCCGAATCAGGGGTCCAGTCATGGCCCTGCCAGTCAATGGCGTGCGCGGGCGGGTCACCGTCCATCCCCTCCCACCAGACGTCACCGTCGTCGGTGAGGGCCACGTTGGTGAAGATGCTGTTGGCCCGGATGGACTCCATGGCCGAGGGGTTGGTGACGTACGACGTGCCGGGGGCGACGCCGAAATAGCCGGCCTCGGGGTTGATCGCATACAGCTTGCCGTCGCCGGCCGGTTTGATCCACGCGATGTCGTCACCGACCGTGGTGACCTTCCAGCCCTGGTCGGCAAACGCCGGCGGAGGCACGAGCATGGCGAAGTTCGTCTTGCCGCAGGCGCTCGGGAAGGCGGCGGCGACGAACGTCTTCTCGCCCTGCGGATCGGTGACGCCCATGATGAGCATGTGCTCGGCGAGCCAGCCCTCGTCGCGCGCCATCGTCGACGCGATCCGCAAGGCGAGACACTTCTTGCCGAGCAGCGCGTTGCCGCCGTAGCCGCTGCCGTAGCTCCAGATCGAACGCTCCTCCGGGAAGTGCACGATGTACTTGACCTGGGGGTTACACGGCCACGGGACGTCGGCCTGCCCGTTCGCGAGTGGTGCCCCGATCGTGTGCATGCACGGCACGAAGGGCCGGTCCTGGCCGAGGGCCTCGACCGCCTCGCGACCCATACGGGTCATGATCTTCATGTTGACCGCCACATAGGGCGAGTCACTGATCTCGACGCCCAGCTGCGCGATGGCGGAACCGATCGGCCCCATGCTGAACGGGATGACGTACATGGTGCGGCCCGCCATGCTGCCTTTGAACAAGCGCCCGAGGATCTCCTTCATCTCTTTCGGGTCCATCCAGTGGTTCGTCGGCCCGGCGTCGTCCTTGGTCTTGGAGCAGATGAAGGTGCGGTCCTCCACGCGTGCCACATCGCTCGGGTCAGAGCGAGCGAGGAAGCTGTTCGGGCGCCGCGCCTCGTTCAGCTTGATGAACGTGCCCGCGTCGACGAGTTGTTGGCAGAGGCGCTCGTACTCCTCGTCGGAGCCGTCGCACCAGTGGACATCAGCCGGTTGGCACAGCTCGACCATCTCGGCGACCCAGCGGCAGAGGCCCTGGTGCTCTACGTAGGGCGGTGCGTTCATGGACGCGATCTTGACGCATCCTCCGCCGCCGTGCCCGGGAGAGGGTGGCGAGGGTGACCCGCGGGCGCCGGCTCAGACGGCAGCGGGGCATGGGTAGCGTCGGCGGCCACGACGAGACGGCGGTGCCGGCCGCGGCGCCAGTCGCCCGCTCGATCGCCCGAAGCGAGGTGAGTCGTGTTGCAGCTACGGGTCTATGCGCCGCCCGAGCAGGCGGACGCGGTGAGTTCCCGCCTGGCCGATCTTTCGGGTGTGCGTCATCTGGTGGTCGGAGGACGCACGGCGGCGGGCATGATCGAGCTCACCGGCGAGGTCGACACCGTTGTGGCCGACGTCGTGATCGACGTCCTGCGAACGTTCGACCTCGCCGCCAATGACGTGACGCTCTGGCGGGCGACGAGCGTGCAACCCCTCGGCTGGCGACGCCGGCGGGGCGCCGAGTCCCGCGACGCGGCGGTGTGGAGCGAGGTCGCGGGACGGGCGCACGAGACGGCGCGGCCGCAGATGAACTACGCGCTGTACATGATCGCGGCCGGCGTGATTGCCGGCGTTGGCGTGCTCACGGGCTCGTCCATCCTCGTCGTCGGCGCGATGGCGATCAGCCCGGATCTGCTGCCGATGGCGTCCATCGCCGTCGGGTTGGTCGACAAGCGACCGCGACTGGCGACACGGGCGATCGTGACGCTCACTGCCGGCCTGGCCTTCGTCGTGGCGGCGGCGGCGGGCTCGACGCTGTTGCTCCGCCTCGGCGGCCGCGTCGCCAGCAATCTCGATCTCGCCGACACTGTCCTCGGCCCGTCGCTCACGGGCATCGGCCCGGGGTCCGTGCTCGTCGCCCTGGCCGCCGGGATGGCGGGGATTCTCGCCTACGAGACGATCGGGAGCGCGGCGGTGGGCGTCGCCATCTCCGTCACGACGATCCCCGCGGCGGCCTACCTGGGGGACGCACTCGCGCTCCAGGGATACCAGGACGGCTTCGGTGCGCTCGGCGTGCTCGTCACCAACGTCATCGCCATCGTCGGCGCATCGTCGCTGACGCTGGCGCTCCAGCACAGGCGCCGGGGCCGCGCGTGAGCGCGCCCGGGCTGTCGAAGGGACGCCGGACGGATGGGGTATGGCTGGGGTCAGCGGGGGAGGCTCACCGCCCGTTGGCCGAGGCCGCCTCGGGCTGGAACCGGTAGCCCATCCCCGGTTCGGTGATGAAGTAGCGCGGTTGGGACGGGTCGGGTTCGAGCTTGCGGCGCAGGTGGGTGAAGTGCACGCGCAGGTAGTTCGTCTCCCGTTCGTACTGCGGGCCCCACACCTGCTGCAGCAGGTGCCGGGACGTGATCAGCCGGCCCGGGTGGCGCGTGAGCTGCTCGACCAACGCCCACTCGATCGGAGTGAGGTGCACGTCGGCGCCGTCGCGCCGGGCCCGCCGGGCGACGAGGTCGATGGTGAAGTCGGGGGTGGTCACCACGGCGGCTTCGTCTCGCGGCTGGTGGCGGCGCAGGGCGGCGCGCAGCCGGGCCAGCAACTCGTCCATCCCGAACGGCTTGGTGACGTAGTCGTCGGCGCCCACGTCGAGGGCGGCGACCTTGTCCCGCTCGGCGTCACGCACCGACAGGATGATGATGGGCACGTCGCTCCACCCGCGCAGGCCGCGCACGACCTCGATCCCGTCGATGCCGGGGAGGCCGAGGTCGAGCAGCACCACGTCGGGCCGGGCGCGCGCCGCCAGCCGCAGCCCCTCCTCCCCCGAAGGCGCCAGGTCGACCTCGTAGCCCCGCGTGCGCAGGTTGATGCTGAGGGCCCGGCGCAACTGCGGCTCGTCTTCGATCACCAGAATCCGGGTCATCGGCTGTCGGCTTGGGGGAGGTCGATGGTGACGGTGAGCCCGCCCCCGGGCGTGTCGTCCAGCGTCAGCTCGCCGGCCATGGCGGTGACGAACCCACGGGCCACGGCCAGGCCGAGGCCGACGCCGGCCGTCGGGCCGCCGCCGCCGTTCCTCGCGTCCCCCAGGCGCTGGAAGGGCGCGAACACCTGCTCGCGCAGAGCGGGCGAGATGCCCGGGCCCTGGTCGATCACCCGCAGGTGGACACGGTGGTGGCCGTCGTAAGCCAGCGGAGCGGCCTCGACGCGCACCGGAACACCGGCGGGCGACCAGGCGATCGCGTTGGCCAGCACGTTGGCCAGGGCCCGTTCGAGCAGGGCGGGATCGGCCACCACCGCCGGCACCGTCTCGGGCACCGCCACCCGCACGGCGGCGGTGGCGTGGGGCACGTTGGCCAGGGCGTTGGCGACCACGTCCTCGAGGTACACCGACCGGGCCACCGGCTGCACCACACCGGCCTGCAACCGGCTCATGTCGAGCAGGTTGCCCACGACTCGGTTGAGGCGGTCGGCCTCGGCGTCGATGGTGGCCAGGAACTCCTTGCGGTCGGCGTCGTCCCAGGTGATGTCGGACTGCAGCAGGCTGGTGACCGACGCCTTGATCGAGCTGAGCGGCGTGCGCAGGTCATGGCTCACGGCTTGGAGCAGGGCGGTGCGCAGCTCGTTGGCCCGGCGCAGCGCGGCGGCCTCGTCCACCTCCCGTTGGAGACGGCGGTTCTCCAGGGCGACGGCGAGTTGGCGGGTGAAGGCGGTGAGCACGCGCTGGACGTCGGGCGGGAGCTGGCGCCCGACCAGGACGACCCGAGCTTCACCCGGGACGTCGACCGCCACACCGTCGTTCGGATCGGCGGGCACGGGTTCGCCGGCGGCCGCCTCCACGTGCCAGCGGCCGGTGCCGCCCTCGGGCACGAGCAGCGCGACCGCGTCGAGCCGGAACGTCGTCCGCAGCTGGTCCAGCACCTCGGGGAGCGGATCGGCGTGACCCACCAGCGACGCGCTGGTGTGGGCCAGCGCCTCGGCTTCGGCCCGCGCCACGCGCGCCTGGCGGGCCTGACGGGCGGCCCGGTCGACGAGCAGGCTCACGACGATGGCGACGGCCACGAACACGACCACGCTCACCACGTTCTCGGGCTGGCTGATCGTCAGCGTTCGGTAGGGCGCGACGAAGAACCAGTTGAGGAGGAGCGAGGCGGCCAGGGCGGCAGGCACCCCGATGACGAGGCCGCCGGCCGCCGCCACCGCCACGACCGCGACGAGCATCACCAGGGCGACCGTGGCCAAGTCGATGTCGTCCCGGTGGGGGGCCAGCACGGCGATCAGGAGGGGTAGCCCCACGGCGGCACCGGCGGCGGCGACCGCCAGGCGGCGCGTGGACAGGGGCGCGCCCCGGCGCGGAAGGCGGGCCAGCCCCTGGCCGTCGCCGTGGTCGTGGCGCCCGCGGCCGGGTGCGCTGGAGATGACGTGCACGTCGATTCCCTGCGCCTGGCGCAGCACCCGGCTGATCACCGAGCCCCGGCTGAGCTCGAACAGCCGACTGCGACGGCTGGCGCCGAGGACGAGCTGAGTCGCCTTTTCAGCCCGGGCGAAGTCGACGAGGGCGTCGGCGATGTCGTCGCCCACGACCTCGCGGTACTGGCCGCCGAGCTCGCCCAGCAGGGCGCGCTGGCCCTCCAGCTCGGGGCCGGCGCGCACCGCCAGCCCGTCGGAGGCGACGACGTGGAGGCCGAGCAGTTCGCCCCCCGCCCGTCCCGCCATGCGGGCCGCGCGGCGGATGGCGGCATCCCCGCCGGCCACGCCCGTGATGGCCACCACCACGCGCTCGCGCGTCTCCCAGGCGGCGGCGATGCCGTGGCGCTCCTGGTAGCGGTCGAGGTACTCCTCGACCCGGTCGGCGACCCACAACAGGGCCAGCTCCCGCAGAGCAGCCAGGTTGCCGGGCCGGAAGTAGTTGCCGAGGGCGGCGTCCACCTTCTCGGGCGGGTAGATGTTGCCGTGGGCCATGCGCCGTCGCAGCGCCTCGGGGCTCATGTCGACCAGCTCGACCTGGTCGGCCTGGCGCACCCACGCGTCGGGCACCGTCTCGCGCTGGGTGATGCCGGTGATCGTCTCGACCACGTCGTTCAGGCTCTCGAGGTGCTGGATGTTGACCGTCGAGATGACGTCGATGCCGGCGTCGAGCAGCTCCTCGATGTCCTGCCAGCGCTTCGGGTGGCGGGTGCCGGGCACGTTGGTGTGGGCCAGCTCGTCCACCAGCGCCACGCGCGGGTGCCGGGCGAGCACGGCGTCGAGGTCCATCTCCTCGAACACGGCGCCGCGGTACTGCAGGCGTTGGCGGGGCACCACCTCCAGGTCACGCAGCTGGGCCAGCGTCTTGGGTCGACCGTGGCACTCGACGAAGCCCACCACCACGTCGGCGCCCCGCTGCTGGCGCCGCCAGCCTTCGTCGAGCATGGCGTAGGTCTTCCCGACGCCGGGGGCGGCCCCCAGATAGACCCGAAGCGTGCCCCGCGCCATCGCTGCAAGTGTGCCGGGTCAGCCGCCGGCGGTGTCGGGAGCCCGGTCGACGGCGGCGTCGAGCGCCAGGTTGAGCCGCAGGACGTTCACGCCCGGCTCGCCCAGCACGGCCAGGTCGCGCCCGTCGGTGTGGTCGGCGACGAGGGCCAGCACCGTGGCCACATCGAGTCGCCGGGCGGCGGCGACCCGCGGCGCCTGCAGCCGGGCGTTGGCCACCGAGATGTGCGGGTCGAGGCCCGAGCCCGACGCCGTCACCGCGTCCACGGGCACACGAGCGTCGGGCGCCAGGCCGTTCTCGGCCCGGTAGGCGGCGGCGCGCTGCTCGACGGCCGCCAGCAGGTCGGGGTTCGTGGGCCCCAGGTTGGAAGCCGAGCTGGCGGCCCCGTCGTAGCCCGCGCCGGCGGCCGACGGGCGGGGGTGGAAGTACTGGGGCGCCGAGAACGGTTGGCCGAGCAGCTCCGAGCCGACGACCACGCCGTCGTGTTCGATGAGCGTCCCGTCGGCGCGCCGGTTGAAGGCGGCCTGGCCGATCCCGGTGACCACCAGCGGGTAGGCGAGGCCCACCAGCACGGTGAGGGCGAGCAGCATGGTGACGGCCGGCGCCAGCTGCCGGGCGAAGGCGCGCATCAGCTCACCCCCAGGGCGGAGATGACGACGTCGATGAGCTTGATCCCGACGAAGGGGACCACGATCCCGCCCAGGCCGAACACGAGGAGGTTGCGGCGCAGCACCGCGCTGGCCGACTCGGCCACGAACCGCACGCCCCGCAGGGCCAGCGGGATGAGGGCGACGATGACCAGCGCGTTGAAGATGACGGCCGACAAGATGGCCGAACTGGGCGAGGCGAGCCGCATGACGTTGATGCGGTCGAGGGCGGGCAGGACGGCCGAGAACATGGCCGGGATGATGGCGAAGTACTTGGCCACGTCATTGGCGATGGAGAACGTGGTGAGCGCCCCGCGGGTGACCAGCAGCTGCTTGCCGATCTCCACGATCTCGATGAGTTTGGTCGGGTTGGAGTCGAGGTCGACCATGTTCCCCGCCTCCTTGGCCGCCTGGGTGCCGGTGTTCATGGCCACGCCGACGTCGGCCTGGGCGAGCGCGGGGGCGTCGTTGGTGCCGTCACCGGTCATGGCCACGAGGTGGCCGCCCGCCTGCTCCCGCCGGATCAGGGCCATCTTGTCCTCCGGCGTGGCCTCGGCCAGGAAATCGTCCACGCCCGCCTCGGTGGCGATGGCACCGGCGGTGAGCGGGTTGTCGCCAGTGATCATGACCGTGCGGATGCCCATGGCCCGGAGTTGGGCGAAGCGCTCGGTCATCCCCGGCTTCACGGTGTCCTTCAGCCGGATGACGCCGAGGATGCGCCAGGGGCGGCCGGGCGGGGCGTCGGCGACGACCAGAGGGGTGGCGCCGTCCCGCGAGATGCCCTCCACGATCGGGGTCAGCTCGATGGGCACCTCGCCCCCGGACTCGGCCACCATCCGCCGCACCGAGTCGCCCGCCCCCTTGCGCACCCGCCGGCCCGACGTGAAGTCCATGCCGCTCATGCGGGTCTGGGCGGTGAAGGGGACGAGCGAGGCGCCGGGGTCTTCGCTGATGCTGAGGCCGTACCGCTCGAGGGCGAACTCGACGATCGAGCGCCCCTCGGGCGTGTCGTCGGCCAGGCTGGCGGCGAGGGCGGCCTCGGCCACCTCCTGCTCGGTGACGCCGTGCACCGGCACGAACTCGGCCGCCTGGCGGGCGCCGAAGGTGATGGTGCCGGTCTTGTCCAGCAGCAGCGTGGTGACGTCGCCGGCCGCCTCCACCGCCCGACCGGACAGGGCCAGGACGTTGCGCTGCACGAGGCGGTCCATGCCGGCGATGCCGATGGCCGACAGCAGGGCGCCGATGGTGGTGGGGATCAGGCACACCAGCAGGGCGACCAGTACGACCACGTCCTGCCCGGCGCCGGAGTAGATGGCGAAGGGCTGCAGGGCGGCGACGGCCAGCAGGAAGATGATGGTGAGGCCGGCCAGCAGGATCGACAGGGCGATCTCGTTCGGGGTCTTCTGGCGGTTGGCCCCTTCCACCAGGGCGATCATGCGGTCGAGGAACGTCTCGCCGGGCCGGGACGTGATGCGCACGAGGATCTCGTCGGACAGGACCCGGGAGCCGCCGGTCACCGCCGACCGGTCACCGCCCGACTCCCGGATCACGGGGGCGGACTCGCCGGTGATGGCCGACTCGTCGACGCTGGCGATGCCCTCGACGATCTCACCGTCGCCCGGGATGAGCTCACCGGCGACGACGATGCACTCGTCGTCCACCTGGAGCTGCGGGCTCGGTACCTGCTCCAC
>JBIOZN010000246.1:0-2127 GCA_044871175.1 Acidimicrobiales bacterium
GCGCAACTGGTGCACGCCCTCGGACTCCGGTCGGTGGCCGAGCTGCGCACGACGGTCGAGGCGGTGCGGGGGCCGCTGCCCGATCGCCGGGGCGCCCGGGCAGCCGATCGCCAGGCGCGGGACGAACTGTGGTCGTGGTTCGCCGCCCAGGCCGCGCAGCTGACGCTCGGGCCGCCGGAGGCCCGGGCGGCGTGGGCCGAGCGGGTCCGGTCACAGGGCGTGCGTGACGGTGTCGCCCGGCACCGCCGGCGCCTTGACGACGCCCTGCGCGTGTTGCGCGCCCTTCCCGCCGATGGGGTGGCGCTGGCCGCCTTCGCCCACGACCTGCTCGGGGCGCCCCACGCCCTCGATCGCGGCCGGCGGGTGGCGGCCATGGTGCTCGATGGCATCGCCCTGGCGTCCGGCCAGCCGCTGGCCCGCGACGCCGAGGCCGCCCGGCAGCTTTGGGAGGCGGTGGGCGTGGCGCCGGATCCGTTGTCCTCCACCGTGCTCGCCCTGGGCCTCCCAGCCGAAGGCGCGCCACCGCCGCTCGGGCCGTGGCTGGCGGCGGCCGCCGCCGCCAGCGAACCGGTCGTGCTGACCCTGGCCCAGCTCCGCCGCTGGCCCCAACCGCCGCTCCCGGCCGACGCCACGGCCTACGTCGTCGAGAACCCGTCCCTGGTCGCCGAGGCCGCCCGGCAGGGCTGGCGGGGTCCACCGCTGGTGTGCAGCTCGGGCCGGCCCACCGTCGCCGTGCTCACGCTCGTGCGCCAGCTCGGCGCCGCCGGCGCCACCCTTTACCAGCACGCCGACTTCGACCCTGCCGGCATCGGCATCACCGCCTGGCTGGCCGAGCGGGCTGGCACCGTCCCATGGCGGATGACCAGCGCCCACTACCGGGCGGCCGTGGCCGACGGCCACGAGGCCGAAGTACACGGCGCCGTCCCGGCCACGCCTTGGGACTCGCCCCTGGCCGACGCGCTTCGGGTCATGCGGCGACCAGTGTTCGAGGAGGAGCTGCGCGCCGACCTGCTCGACGCGATGCAGTCGGGTGAGTGATGTCGCTCGAGCAGCAGAGCGGAGAGGCGAGTGGGTAGGGCCCGATGCCCCTGCCCGACTTGGGCTGCGTTTGTGAAGGCTTGGGGTCGCAGGACGACCCGAACTCGTCGCAAAGGGGCTTGACGACCGCCCGCGCCAGGGCTCGTGTACGGCGCAATGGGCGTCACGTTCGCGCAGCTGCTTCCCGGAAAGACACCAGGTCGCCGCACTCGTCGGGCTCGTCCAGCGGATGCTCGTCGTAGGCGACGTAGGACGCATCGATGTCGGCGGCCTTGAGTCGGGCGACGGAGAGCCGCCAGCACCGCCAATGCGGTGATCACGCCTGCTCGTAGCCGTCGGGGTGCTCGCTGTGCCATCGCCAGGCGGTGGCGATGATGTCGTCCAGGGCGAACCGGGGCTTCCAGCCCAGCAGCTCGCCGGCGCGCCGGTTGTCGGCGTACACGGCCACGGGGTCGCCGGCCCGGCGGCCCACCAGCTCCTGGGGTACCTGCCGCCCGGCGACGCGCTCGGTCACGGCCAGCACCTCCAGCACCGACGACCCCGTGCCCGTCCCGAGATTGACGACCGCGCTCTGCCCGCCCCGCTCGAGATGCTCCAGGGCGCGCACGTGGGCCTCGGCCAGGTCGATCACGTGGATGTAGTCCCGGATCGCGCTGCCGTCGGGCGTGGGGTAGTCGGTGCCGAACACCTGCACCGGCGGCCGCCGCCCGAGGGTCGCCTTCATCACCAGCGGGATGAGGTTGGTGGTCACCGTCCAGTCCTCGCCGATGCGCCCGTCGAGGCTGGCGCCGGCGGCGTTGAAGTAGCGCAGCGTGACCCAGCGGGGGCCGCCGGCCGCCTCCAGCCACGGCAGCATGCGCTCCACCAGCAGCTTGGACTCGCCATACGGGCTCTCCGGGTGCACCGGGGCGTCCTCGGCCACGGGCAGCGTCTGGGGCGTGCCGTACACGGCGCAGGTGGAGGAGAACACGAAATGCTCCACGCCACCGGCGCTGAGCGCCTCGAGCAGGCGCAGGGCGCCCGCAGTGTTGTTGGCGAAGTAGCGGGCGGGCTCGCGCACCGAGTCGCCGGGGGCCTTGTAGGCCGCGA
>JBIOZN010000247.1:0-5889 GCA_044871175.1 Acidimicrobiales bacterium
GACCTTGGTGATCGGCACCCCGAGGCTGTAGGTGAGGACCACTGCCATCTGCAGGATGACCCTTAACTTCTCCCTGATGTTGACGGCGCTGAAGGTCTCGAAGCTCTCGGCGCAGTCACCGGCCTGCAGCAGGAAGGCCCGCCCGGCGGCCACCTCGCCCAGGGACTGGGTGAGGCTGCGGGCCTCGCCGGCGAACACCAGCGGCGGGAACGACGCGATCTGCTTGAGGGCGCGCTCGAGGGCGGCCTCGTCGGGCCAGTCGGGCTGCTGCGCCGCCGGCCGGTCGCGCCAGCTCAGCGGGGTCCAGAGGGAGGTGGACACGGGGCACCAGCGTGGCGGGCCGCCCCCCGTTCGCGCAACGTGAATGCCGTCCGACTCGCGAAGTGGGTGACGAACGTGCCCCGGAGGGGCCTGCTGGTCACCCACTTCGGAGGTGCGACTGATCAGGCGGCCAGGATGCGGGCGGCGTCGTCCTTCAGCCCGGCCACGGCCCGCTTCACCAGCCGGCGGGCGGCCTCGGCGGTGACGCCCAGGTCTTCGCCGACCTCCCGGAAGCTGCGCTTCTGGCCGTCGAGCAGCCCGAACCGGGCCTCCACGGCGTAGCGCGCCCGCCCGTCGAGGGTGCCCAGCAGCTCGTCGAGCAGCGCATCCTCGACGCTGGCGATGGTGGCCTGCTCGGGCGTCACCACGTCGGCCGCGATGAGGTCGACCAGCGCGGTGTCACCGTCGTCGCCCACCTGGCGGTCGAGCGACACCGGCGTCGACAGCCGGTGGAGGCGGGCGAACTCGGCGTCGAGCTCTTCACCGTCGCCTGCGGATTGGCGCAGCGCGGCGCGCAGGCTGGCCGACCGGTCGCCGGGCAGCCGCACCAGGCTGGCCTTCTGGTCGAGGGCCCGGCCGATGGCCTGGCGGATCCAGAAGGTGGCGTAGGTGGAGAACTTGAACCCGCGCCGCCAGTCGAACTTGTCGACCGCGTGCTCGAGGCCCAGGTTGCCCTCCTGGATGAGGTCGAGCAGATCCATGCCCTGGGGTAGGGGGTAGCGGCGGGCAATCGACACCACCAGGCGGAGGTTGGCCCGGATGAACCGGTCCTTGGCCCGGTGCGCAGCCGTGACCGCGGCGTCGAGCTCGGGCGAGGCTTCGCCGGCATCGATACGAGCGGTGGCCTCCCGGCCTGCCTCGATCAGGCGCGACAACTCCTTCTCCTCATCAGCGGTGAGGAGGGGAACCTTGCCAATTTCGTTGAGGTACAGGCCGATCGAATCATTCATCTCGTATCCTTCCAACACATCCAAAGCCGCGGTTGTTCCCGGATGGCTGCCGGGTGAATCTCCGCGCGCCGGACCGCCGCCGTCGACGGTGCAACGTCGACGCGGCGCAGCCTGTTCCCTCCATCGCCGTCAACCTCCCTGTGACGTCTGTCGCTTCGTGCGGCCGGGCGGATCCTGACGCAGCAATCGTCATCGATACGCTGCGGCCCGTGCCTTCGGATTTCCCGTACGGCCCCGACACCGCCCTCGTCGTCGTCGACGTGCAGAACGACTTCGCCGATCCGCAGGGCTCGCTGCACGTGCCGGGCGGCCCCGAGGTGGTGGCCGTCGTGAACGAGGAGGTGGCCGCCGCTCGGGCCGGCGGGGCCAAGCTCGCCTACACCGCCGACTGGCACCCGCCCTCGACGCCCCACTTCGTCCTGGAGGGTGGGCCCTGGCCCGTGCACTGTGTCGGGGGCACCTGGGGCGCGGCCTTCCATCCCGACCTCGACGTCGCCGGCGAGGTCGTCCGCAAGGGCACCGGCGGCGAGGACGGCTACTCCGGGTTCACGGTGCGCCACCCCACGCGTGACGAGGCGTACGCCACCCACCTCGGCGCCGTGCTGCACGCCGCCGGGGTGCGTCGGGTCGTGGTGGTGGGCCTGGCCACCGATTACTGCGTGAAGGAGACCGCGCTCGACGGGGTGCAACTGGGCTTCGACACCACCGTCCTGCGCCGGGCCGTGGCCGCGGTCGACGTGCACCCCGGCGACGGCGAGTCCGCCCTGGCGGAGATGGCGGCCGCCGGCGTCCACGTGGTCTGAGGCGGGTCGATGTCGGGGACGGTGCGCTACGGCATGTTTGCCGACCTCTACGAGCTCACCATGGCGGCGGCCTTCCACAGCGAGGGCATACCCGACACCGTCACGTTCGATCTGTTCGTGCGCTCCATGCCCGCCGACCGCGAGTTCCTCGTCGCCTGCGGCATCGACACCGCCCTCGAGCGCCTGGCCGCCTTCCGCTTCAGTGAGGCCGACCTCGCCTATCTGTCGACCCTGGGCCTGTTCCGCGCCGCCTTCCTCGAGCGCCTGGCCGACCTCACCTTCACCGGGGACGTGCGTGCCGTCGCCGAGGGTGAGCTCGTCTACCCCGGAGAGCCGCTCGTCACGGTCACCGCGCCCATCATCGAGGCCCAGCTGGTGGAGACGCTGCTCATCAACACGGTGGCCTTCGAGACCATGGTCGCTTCCAAGGCCGCCCGCGTCACCCTCGCCGCCCAAGGCCGGGCGTTCGTCGACTTCTCCGCTCGCCGCGACCACGGCGTCGACGCGGCGGTGAGCGCCGCCCGGGCGGCGTACGTCGGGGGCGCCAGCGGGACGTCGCTCGTGATGGCCGGCCAGCGCTATGGGCTGCCCCTGTCGGGCACGATGGCGCACAGCTACGTGATGGCCCACGACGAGGAGATCCAGGCCTTCCGCTCGTACCTCCGCCAGTACGGGCCGGCGTCGGTGCTGCTCATCGACACCTACGACACTGTCGAAGGGGCCCGCCGGGCAGTGGCGGCGATGGACGAGCTGGGCGCCGCCCAGGCCGTGCGCCTCGATTCCGGCGACCTGGCCGAGCTGGCCAAGCAGGTGCGCGCCGTGCTCGACGAGGGGGGCTACCCGGGGGTGCGGATCCTCGCCTCGGGCGACCTCGACGAGCACCGGGTGGCCGACCTGGTGGCCGCCGAGGCGCCCATCGACGCCTTCGGCGTGGGCACGCGTCTGGGCACCAGCGCCGACGCCCCGTATCTGGGCATGGTGTACAAGCTGGTCGAGCAGGACGGGGAGCCTCGGGTGAAGCTGGCGCCGGGGAAGAAGACGCTGCCCGGCCGCAAGCAGCTGTGGCGCTATGCCGACCACGACCTGCTGGCCCTGGAGGGGGAGGAGGTGCCGCCCGACGGCCGGCCGCTGCTGGCCCCCGTGTGGCGGGGCCAGGGCCGCCTGCGTCCCGAGGAGGCTCTGAGCGAGGCCCGCGAGCGCTGCCTGGACGCCCTGGCCACCCGCCCCGATGGTTCGGGGTGGGACGTGCGAGTCTCACCCGCCCTCGACGAGCTCGCCAACGTGGCCGCCGGCGGCCGGGGCGGCCCCGGCCCCGGCCCCGGCTGAGCAGGCTCGGCCCGTACACTGCGCCTCCGTGCCGTCCCGCCCGCCCGAACGCATCGGCGTCTTCGGCGGCACGTTCGATCCTCCCCACGTCGGGCACCTCGTCACCGCCGTCAACGTGCGCCACAGCCTGCGGCTCGACCGCCTGCTGCTCGTCGTCGCCAACATCCCGTGGCAGAAGGAGGGCACCCGGGAGATCTCGCCCGCCCACGACCGCTATGCCCTCGTGCAGGCGGCGGTGGAGGGCGTGGACGGCATCGAGGCGAGCTGCATCGAGATCGATCGCGGCGGCCCCTCCTACACCGCTGACACGCTGGCCGACCTGCAGCATGCCCATCTCGGCGCCGACCTGTTCGTGGTCCTGGGCAGCGACGCCGTCGCCGGGCTGTCCACCTGGGAGCGGTGGCAGGAGGTACGCGACCTGGCCACCGTCGTCGTGGTCGCCCGGCCCGGTGGTGCCCCGACGGCGACACCGCCGGGGTTCCGTTGCCTCAGCGTGGAGGTCCCGCGCCTCGAGGTGTCGAGCACCGACCTGCGCGCGCGGGTCGCCGACGGCCGGCCCCTCGACTACCTCCTCACGCCGAAGGTGATCGCCGGGATCCACGCCCGCGGGCTCTACCTGGACGAGCTCGTCGGCCAGGGGGCTGCTCCGCTGGGCCCTCGTTGACGATGAAGGTCCTGCCGCCCAGCACCGGAGCGCCCCGCCGCCGGGACGAAGGTGATCGCCGCCCGCTCGTCACCCATCCCCGGCGCAGCGCGGTCGTGTTCGCCGTGGCGCTGCTGGCGGCGGCGGTCGTGCCCGTGGCGGCGGTGTGGGGCGTGCGGGCCCTGGCGTCGTCCACCGGCGGAGAGATCACGCGCACCGTTCCGGGCGACGACGTCGTCGAGAACGTGCTCCCCGACACCATCGGCGCGCTGCTCGTCACCGTCGACCCCGAAGGCGTGGTCGTCGGCCTCACCGTCTTCGCTCCCGACCCGTCGGGGCGGGGCGGCACCGTCGTGGTGGTGCCCGCCACCGCTGCCACCGTGGGCGACGACGGCGCCGAGCTGCGGCTGGGTGACGCCTACACCAACGGCGGGCTGGCGGCCGAGCAGAACGCCGTCGAGAACCTGCTGGGGATCAGCCTGCCGCGCGCGGTGGAGGGCGGCGAGGCGGAACTGACCGACCTGCTGCGCCCCCTGGCACCCTTCACCGTGACCCTGAACGACCGTGTCGTCGACACCGTCGATGGCGACAACGAGACCGTCGCCTCGTCGGGCACCCGCGACCTCACGGCCGAGGACGCGGCGGCCATCCTGCTGGCTCGCAAGGAGGGCGAGAGCGAGCTGGCCCGGCTGGCCCGCACCGCCAGCGTGTGGCAGGCGGTGGTCCGCCAACCCGGGCTGTCGTCGGACACTGCCACCACCGTTCCCACCACCGACGACACGACGGAGTGGCCGCCCGGCGACATGCCCGGCTTCCTCGCCGCCCTCGCTCGGGGATCCTCGAGCGTGCAGACGCTGCCGGCCACGTCGCGAGTCGGGGCCGATGGCGCCGAGGTGCTGGACATCCCGCGGGAGTACGTCCACCTGCTCATGGCCCAGGTGCTGCCCGGAGCGGTGTC
This sequence comes from Acidimicrobiales bacterium, assembly GCA_044871175.1. Lineage (GTDB taxonomy): Bacteria > Actinomycetota > Acidimicrobiia > Acidimicrobiales > Ilumatobacteraceae > JBIOZN01. The sequence continues at coordinate 5,002 of JBIOZN010000247.1, forward strand.
GCCCGCCGACGAGAACGCGCGGGTGCGCCTCGTCGATCCCGCCGCCGACCAGTTCGCCCTGCTCACCGCGACCAAGAAGCTCGACGCGCTGCCCGCGCACCTCGTGATGGCCAACGTGGGCGGCCAGGCTGCGCAGGCTCCGAGGACGATCCTGGAGTACGGCACCCCCGTGGGCCAGGCCGCCGCCGAGCAACTGGTCGCCTCCAGCGCATTCGGCGCCGACGCCGAGGTCCGGGCCGCCGCTCAGCGGACGCGCGGCATCGACCTCACCGTTACCTTGGGGGCCGACTTCCGACCCGAGGTCGACCGCGAGCGGGCGGCTACCACCACGGTGCCGCCCTCGACGACCGGAGACGGCGAGGAGTCGTGACGCCCACCACCCGGGACACCGTGGCGCGCTGGGCCGTCACGATCGCTCGCATCGCCGAGGACAAGAAGTGCGAGGGCACCGTCATCCTGGAGGTCGGGACGGTGCTGGCCATCACCGATTTCTTCGTGATCACCTCGGCCGCCAACCGCCGCCAGGTCCGCACCGTCGTGGAGGCGATCGAGGAGCAGCTGCGCGCCGCCGGCGGGCCTTCACCCCTGCGCATCGAGGGCCTCGACGACCTCACCTGGGTGCTCCTGGACTACGGCGACCTGGTGGTGCACGTGTTCGACCCCGCCACCCGGGCGTTCTACGACCTCGAGCGCCTGTGGCGCGACGTCCCCCAGCTCGCCTGGGAGCCCGCAACCCCGTAACTGCGTGCGGTTTGAGGAGCGATGGGCCGCTGGTAGTGTCCCGGGGTCCCAAGGGGCTGTAGCTCAGTTGGTAGAGCGCTTGCATGGCATGCAAGAGGCCAGGGGTTCGATTCCCCTCAGCTCCACTCTGGGGGGGTGAGCCTCCCA
>JBIOZN010000248.1:0-9892 GCA_044871175.1 Acidimicrobiales bacterium
CGGCCCGGCGTCCGGCCCGGTCGTGCTCGCGCCCGGCGGCCGCGTGCTCCCGCCGGCGACGGGCCCACGGTGTGGAGCGCCGGGCCAGGTCGCCGAGGGCGGCCTCGACCGCCGCCAGCCCGGCGGGGTCGGTGGGCAGCCCGTGCCGGGCCGCCAGGGTGGTGAGCACCCGGAGGGCTTCCCGCACGTCGCCCTCGGCGGCGGTGAGCGCCACTCGCGCCTCGTCGAAGCGGGCCTCAGCCTCGACCAGCCGGGCGACGGCCCGAGCGACGTCGGCTCGGGCGGCGTCGACCTCGATGTGGGGCGGAACGGCGGCCAGCTCGGCCTCGACCGCCGCCCGGTGCCGGACGAGATCGGTATGGCGACGGTCGAGCCCGGCCAGCCGGGCGGCGACGGCGGCCAGCTCGGCGTCGATGGCGGCCAGCCGCTCGCGCCGGTGACGCTCGCGAGCGGCGGCGCCGAGGAGGAGCGCCGGCCGGCGGGGGCCGCGGCCGATGGCGGCCCCAAGTCGGTAGGTGCCGTCGAGGGCGACGACCACATCGTCACCGGTGGGGTCGACCGAGTCGGCGGCGGTCCCGGCGGCGCGGTCGCGGCGGCCGGCGTCGGCGTGCTGAGCGGTGGCCCCGTCGGCGCCTTTGCCGGTGGCTCCGTCGGCACGGACGGCGTCGGCCGTGGCTCCCTCGGCGGCGGTCCCGGCGGCGCCGGCGGCACGGTTGGCACCGGCCGCGTCAGCGTGGCTGGCGGTGGCGCCCTCAGCTAGCGCCGCGTCGTGTCCGCGCGCGCCGGCGTGGTGGGCGACTGCCACCGAGGCCAGCACCCGCTCCAGCACCTGGGGCGGGACGGCCGCGCCGTCGTCGGCGGGAACCGGCATGAGGACCTCGGCCAGCGTGCGCGTGCCGCGAGGGCGGGCGGTGAGGAAGACGTCGGACCACTCGCCCCCATCGACCCGGCCGTCGGGGCGGACCCAGGCGTCGACCAGGCCGGCCCCGGTGAGCGCCGCCTCGATCCCGTCGACTGCGGCCGGCTCGACGCCGGGCTGGACGTCGACCAGCTGCCACAGCGGCGCTCCCGCCCGCTCGTGGCGGGGTGAGCGCCAGGCGGGGGCGTCGGGAGCGACGAGCCCGCCTTCGGCCCAGCGGGCCCGCTCGAGCCGCCACTCCGCCTGCTCGGCGAGGGCCTGCTCGCGCTCGGCGCCGAGCTCGGAACGGGCGACGGCGTCGGCCGCCGCCAGCTCGGCGGCCAGGCGGGTGACGGCCTCGGTGACCGCCGGCGGATCGTCGGCAGGCCGGGGCAGCACACCCTCGACCCGTGACGCGCCGATCGTGGTGCAGCCCCGCGCCCACGTCTCGACGGCGTGCCGGTAGGCGGCCACGGCGGCGTGCTCGGCGGCGCGCGCGGCGTCGCGCCGGGCCCGCCGGTCGGCGACGGCGGTCTCGTCGGCCGCCACCCGTTGCTCGGCGAAGGTGCGGGCGTCGATGGCCTTGTCGTGGGCGGCCAGCGCAACGCGCACCTCGCTCACCCGGGCGCGGTGCATCTCGGTCCACGCCTGCACCAGGCGCTCACCCTCGTCGGCGCCGTCGAGGGCGACGGCCTCGTTGACGACCGAGTCGGCGAGGACGGCCCCCGCGGCTTCGCGCAGGTCGCGCTGGGCGAGGTCGAGGTTGACCGTGGCGGTGTCGTATGCGGCGCGGGCGTCGTCGAGCTCGTCCCGGGCTCGGGCGGCGGCGCCCGCCTGGTCGTCGGCTCGCCGCTGGGCGCTGCCGGCGACGGCTCGCAGCGTCGTCGCCTGCTTGCGTAGGTCGGCCAGGGCCGCCCCCTGGCGGTAGGCCTCGCTGTCTTTGACCGCTTCGATCTCGACGGCGATGGCATTGGCACGTGCGTCGAGCTCGCCCCGCTCGGTGGTGGCCGCCGCCGCCTCGGCCTCGACCTGGTCGAGGGCGTCCTTGGCCTTGCGTTCGTCGCGAGTGACGTCGTCCCGCCGGGTCTCGGCCTTGCGCACGGCGTCGGCCTGGCCGACCACCACCGCCCGGGCGTAGTCGCGCTGGCGGGCCGCCAGCTGGCGGACCTCGGCCAGCTCGCCCTCCAGGGCGGCCAGCTCGGCCTTGCGCCGGTCGAGGCGCTCGAACCCTTCGGCCACCATGGTGACGTCGTGGTCGTCGAGCGGCGGCAGCGCCTCGGTGAGCACCGTCGACAGCTTGTCGAGGTCGAGGTTCTGGGACAGCTTCTCCTTGCGCAACGCCAGCAGGGCGCCCACCACGGACGCGTACCGGTCGGCGCTGAAGCCCGGAAACAGCACCTCCCGCACGGCCGCCCGATGTTCGTCGGCCGAGCCGTGCACCCGGCCGGTGTCGCCGATGGCCTCGGCCAGCGCCTTGCGGGAGAGCGGTGTGCGGGTGTGATCGAGCAGGTGCAGCTGGCGCCCGACGGCGAGGGTGGTGGTGAAGAAGTCGAGGTCGACCTTGCGGGTGGCCTGGGACGCCCGGATGCGGGCGCCGACGGTGAAGGTGGCGCCGTCACGGCCGAACTCGACCCAGGCGAAGCCGACGCGCGACGCATCGCTGGTGCCCGTCATCACCCGGTCGAACAGCCCGCCCCGAGATTTGGCCGCCGACGTGAGTCGGCCCGGGCTGGCGTCGGCGTCGAGCAGGAAGGGCAGGAGCAACTCGAGGGCCATCGACTTGCCCGACCCGTTGGGGCCGCGCAGCAGCAGGCGCCCGTGGTGGAACCGGAAGGTCTCGTCCCAGTAGCGCCACAGCGACACCAGCCCGGCGCGGGTGGGCCGCCACCGGTGAGGAGTGCTGGGGAGCACGGTGAGGGTGTCGTTCATGGGTCTTCCTCGCCAAGGGGGGACGGGTCGGTGGTGACGACGGGGTCGCCGATGCGGTAACGGGCCAGCGCGGGCCGGGCCGTGACCGCGCCGTCGGGTTCGACACGGACGAGCCCGAACGAGGCCAGCAGCTCGACCGCCTCTCGTCCGAGGCGCTGGGGCCCGCCCTCGTCGCGCCGGCCCCGCGCCCAGCCGGGGAACTGGCCGAAGATGGCCTCGACCTCGTGGTCGAGCTGACAGGCCGAGAGGCGGGCCAGCTGGCGGCGCCCATCGGCTCCGACGGTGACCAGCCGGTCGGCCAGCAGCAGGGCCAGCTGTTGGTGGTGGCCCATCGGCGCCGGGAAGTGGGCGTCGGTGGCGATGCCGTCGGGGTCGACGGCCAGCACGCCTTCGACCCGCTCTTCCAGCTCGAAGCCGCCTTCGGCCGCCCGGTCGCGCAGCCAGCGGCGGCCGCTGAGGCTGCCCAGGTAGTCGGCCTCGGCGGCGTCGAGCTGATCGGTGTGGATGACAGGGTCGTCGAGCAGGCGCCGGCCGAGCCGGTGGCGGGCCCACCGGTTGCGAGCCTCGTCACTGGCCCGGCCCTCGGGACCGTGGGCCTCGCCGTAGCGCGGTTCGGCGAGCAGCCGGTCGGTGGCCTCTTCGAGGCCGATATCAGTGGCGAGCGCGCGAGGCGCGATGGCGCTGACGAGGAGGCGATGCAGGCGGGCGGTGTCGGCGGTGAGGATGGCGTTGCCCCGGTCGGTGTCGACGAAGGCGTCGACATCGCCCGCCGTCGCCGCCACGGCGCCCCATGCCAGCAAGACCCGGAGGGCGTCGACCAGGGCGAGGCGCTCGCCGTACCGGCTGGTGTCGAGGCGGGCGTCGGCGGTGACGGCGCTGGCGAGCAGCCCCACCGTGGTGACGGGGTGACGGACGAGCTCTGCGCATACCAGGCACAGCAGCTGGTAGCGACGCCGGTCGAAGGGCGCCGCCTGGCCGCGCTCGCGCCGCAGGGGACGGGTGGGGTCGACCACCGCCGCGCGCTTGGCGAGGCGGACGAAGCCGGCGGCGACGTCGACGTGCAGCGACCAGCCGCAGGTGCGCTCGAAATAGTCGGCCAGCCAGCCGGCGTGGCGGGCGACGAGTCGGAAGTCGTCGGGGCGCGCCTGGGAGTCGAGGAGCGGGTGCGCCAGCAGGACGCGGACCGCAGTGGACCGCTCGCCGTCGAGGTGCTCGGCGAGCGCGACGTCAGGCACCCGCGGCCTCCTCGAGCTCGTCGGGCCCCGCGCCGGCGACCGCCACGGTGGCCGGGTCGCAGGTGATGGACACCACCAGATCGGGCCCGCGCAGGAGGCCGTCGTCGGTGGGCAGGGTGGCCACCCGGCCGTCGCCGGGGTCGCGCAGGACGACCTCGACCCGGCCATCGGTGGACAGCGCCCGGCGGCACCGGTCGGTGCCCACGGGGGCGTCGAGACCGACGGCCAGCAGGGCGAGGAGCTCGCGGAAGGCATCGGCGGGGAGTCGTCCGAAGCTGGAGAGGCGCACGGCGCCGGCGGTGGTGAGCGACTCGCGCAGCTCGTCGTGGGCGGCCAGCGCGGCCGCCTGGGCGGCCTGCCGGTCGGCCCGCACGGCGGAGGGGTCGGCGACTGGGCTCACCCGCCCCCGGTTGGTGAGGCTGCCGCTGGCGCGCAGGGCGGGCGCCACCTCGACCGGGCGGGCCATCAGCCAGGGCGTGGTGGGCGCCCGGGCCTCGCCGTCGACGGCCGATAGATGGGCGTGGCGGGCGGACCACAGCCCGAAGGCGGCCGCGAACAGGCGATGGGCGTCGACCTCGCCGGGGGCGGCGGCGAACAGGCGGGCCAGGGCGCGGAAGTCGTTGGCCACCGACGTGGAGCGCCGGCGGTTGTCCCAGCGACGCTCGAGCACGCGGAGCAGCTCGACGATGGCGGTGCGGGCGATGTCGAGCAGGCCGGTGATGCGGGGCGCGGCCGCATCCACGGGAGCGAACCAGGCCCGTAGCGCCTGCCAGCGCCGATGGCGTTCGGCCAGCCAGGGCGGGCCGGGATCGCCGTCGGCCACAGGGGCCAGATTGGCGCCGAGGAGCGCCCGGTCGAACACCCTGGCCAACCCCAACCCCTCGACCCGCGCGATGGCGCCCACCAGGCGCCGCTGCGGGCGCTCGACCCCGTCGACGTATTCCTCCAGGTAGGTGACCGTGCGCCGCTTGACGTCGGCGAACACGGCTTCGTCGGTGCCGTCGTCGCGCAACAGCCGCTGCAGGTGCCCGTTGAACTGGCGCACGCTGGTGACGAGGGCGGCGAGATGGCGCTCGACCTGGCTGAGCTGGATGTGGATGCGGGCGTCGAGCGCCGGCGTGGACGGCTGCTCGCCGAGGAGGGCGAGCTCGCCCAGGCCGTCGCCGATGGCGTCGAGCACGGCCGTCTGCAGCCCGACGGCATGGCGCAGCCCGTCGATGGCGTGAAGCACGCCGCCGACTGCGGCCTCGCCCCGGGGCGTCAGCGACCACTGGAGGTTCTTGCGCTCGAACTCCTCGGGCGTGGCGTACTTGGCGGCGTGGTCCTGGGTGGCCTCGAGCAGCTGCCACCCGGCGAGCGACGCGAGGGCCCGTTGCAGCGCGTCGTCGGGGAGCGGCTCGTCCCAGCCGACCTGGGCGAGGGCGGCCCGCACGCCGTCGAGGTTGAGGGCGGGCGCCAGCACGGCGGCCTGCTCGAAGGCGGCCATGAGGGCGACGTGCAGGCTCGCAAGGTCGGTGGTGGTGAACCGGAAGAGGTCGCCGTCCACCGCTCGCCACGGTCGCCGCTCGGCCATGCCGGGACAGTACGCAGGGGGTGTCACGAAGTTCGGGGACCCGGGGTCAAGGCCAGGGCTCTGTCCGCCGGCCACTGCGCTTCTGTTCGCGCTCACGGGTCGATACGCCCGCTCAGCGCGTAAAGAAGCGCGATGCGGGACCCGGGCCGGGGCGGGTTGCGCCGCTCCTAGACCAGTTCGCGGATGCGGGCGAGGAGGACGTCGAGGGCGGGGTTGTTCAGCCCGCCGTGGGGCACGATCACGTCGGCGTAGCGCTTGGTGGGTTCGACGAACTGCAGGTGGCTGGGGCGCACGGTGGCCAGGTACTGCTCGAGCACGCTCGACAACGTCCGACCCCGTTCGGAGACATCGCGCTGGAGGCGGCGGACGAGCCGTACGTCGGCGTCGGTGTCGACGAAAACCCGCAGGTCGCACAGGTCGCGCAGTTCGGGCTCGTAGAGCACGAGGATGCCCTCCACCACGACGATGCGTGCGGGTGCCACCCGCACGGTGTCGCTCTCCCGGCAGTAGGCGGCGAAGTCGTACAGCGGCATGTCGATGGGCCGCCCGGCGCACAGCGCGTGCACGTGGGCCATGAACAGCGGCCAGTCGAAGGCGTCGGGGTGGTCGTAGTTCTGGGCCGCCCGCTCGGCCAGGGTGAGGTCGGGCTCGTCGCGGTAGTACGAGTCGAGACGGACGAGGGCGAGGCTGCCGTGACCCACGAACCCGGCCAGGCGCTCGGCGACCGTGGTCTTGCCGCTGCCCGAGCCGCCGGCCACGCCGAGCACGAACGGCGCCCGCGCCTCCGCCACGGGACGGCGAGCATACGCGACGGGGGCGGCACGCCCGGAGGGCGCGCCGGCGCCGACGCGACGACGGGCGGAGGCCCGGAAAAGGAACCTGCACCCGCGCCGGCGCGACGACGGACGGAGGCCCGGAAAGGAACCTGCACCCGCGCCGACGCGACGACGGGAGGACGCCCGCGCCGCTTCAGTCAGGAATCTGCACCTCTACGGTGCAATTCCCTGCCTAGAGCGGGACCCGCCCAGCCGTCGAAGGCGTCGAGCGTGGTCCCGGTTGGGTATCGGGGGAGACCCAGCCCGGACGCGACGACGGACGGAGGCCCGGAGAGGACCTCCGCCCGTCGCGGTCTAGGTCAGCTGGAAAGGACCGGTGGCCCGTGGATTCGCACGGATCGTGCAGTGCCGGGCGGGACCAACTCCCGGCCGGATCACCGGCGGTGGATGGCGGGGATTCGCCAGGTGGTCCAGCGAGCCGCGCTAGCGGCCAGCCACCTCCGTAGTCCCACAACAACCGTCATTCATGCTCTGGACCACCTCCTTTCTACGGTGGCGCCAGGAAACCACGTCGTGAGCCGCGACGCAACGCGCTTGCGCTCAGACGGGCGTGTCGGCCGTGAGCCCCGAGCGCACCGCCCACGCCGCGACCTCCGCGCGGCTGGCCATGCCCAGCTTCGTGAGGATGTTGGAGACGTGGACGGCCGCCGTCTTGGGCGAGATGTACAGCCGCCGGGCCAGGTCGGCGTTGGTGAGCCCCTCGGCCAACAACGCCGCCACCTCCCGCTCGCGCGGCGTGAGCTCGCCCTCGCCCTCGCCGCCACCGGCCGCCTCCAGCCGCTGCAGCAGGGCGTCGACCTGGTCACGGCGCCAGCCCGGCCAGCGCTCGAGCAGGCCACGCGCCCGGCGGGCGTGGTGCCGGGCCTCACCCAGCCGGCTGGCGGCCGCCTCGGCGCGCGCCAAGGCCAGCAGCAGCGTGGCGCCACGGTAGGCGGGCACCTCGGCCAGGACGGCGTCGAGGCGATCCCGGTCGCCCAGGGCCGCCCGGACTCCGTCGTGGTCACCCCGGCCCGCGGCCGCCGTGGCCGTCAACGCCGCCTGCGCGGCCTCGCCGTGGCGGCCGGCGAGCAGGGGCGCCAGCAGGGGCTCGACCTCGGGCGCGGGCATGACGGCCAGCAGGGCCTCCACCGCATCCATCACGTCGGCCGGAGGGTGCGGGTACGTCAACACCCAGGGCTGGCCGGCGAGGGCGGCGTAGGTGGCCTTGGCCGCGCCGGCGTCGCCGCCGCGTGCCGCGACCTTCAGGCGCAGGACGGCGCTGACGAGGTTGGTCGACGAGCAGTCACCGGGGTCGTGGGGCAACTGGGCGACGACTGCCTCGGCCTCGGCGCGCCGGTCCTGCTCCAGCAGCAGGGACGCGCGCAGGGCGTTGGGATAGGCACTGCTCACCCCCGGCATGGCCAGGTCGTGGGCCCGGTCGAGGAAGCGGTGGGCGGCGGCCAGGTCGCCGTCGAACATCTCCATCTCCGCCCGCCGGGCCAGGTAGCAGGTGAAGACCATGGTGTCGTAACCGGCCCGCTGGCCCGCCTCCCGCATCCGCTCGACCACCCGCCGCCCCTCGGCCGTGAAGAGCCAGTCGGACTGGGTGAGGTTGCTGAGCGCGCGAGCCGCCAGCACCCACTCGCCTAGTCGCTCGGCCTCGGCGGCGGCCACCCGCAGGGCGGCCTGACCCTCCTCGGTGCGCTCGGCCACGTCCACCAGCGCCGAGGCCCGCTCGACCATGGCCTGCACGCGCACCTCGGCGGCGCCCACCGCCTCGGCGGCCGCGATGGCCCTCTCGGCCCACGCCAGGGCGTCAGCGGTGCGCAGGTGGAGCATGTTGATCTGGGCGATGGCGGCCATGGCCAGGGCCTGCTCCCGGCCGTCGTCGACCGCGTCCACCAGCTCCTGCAGCTCGGCCACCGCCGCCCACATCTCGGCGCGCTCGTTGCGCTCGTGGTGGATCCGGGCGGCCAACCGCAGGGCCTCGGACCGGCACTCCCGCGGGCCGGCGGCGGTGAGGGCGAGCAGGCGCTGGGCGTGCCCGAGGGCCTCGTCGAAGGCACCGATCAGCCACGCCGCCCGGGCCGCGCCGGCTCGCAGGTCGAGGTCGTCGGGCGCTTCGGCGAGGGCATGGGAGGCCAGCCGGAGGGCCTGGTGCGTCGACCCGATGCCCAGGTAGTGGACGACGCCCCGGCGAGCCAGCTCGACCAGCTCGTCGTAGCGACCGGCGCCGGCGGCGTGGCGGGCCAGGTCGGCCAGATCGGTGCAGGCCGCCTCCCGCAGCGCCGCCAGGGCCTGCTGGTGGAGACGACGGCGCTCACGTCCGAGCAGCTGGCCCTCCACGGCGTCGCGCACGAGGGCGTGGCGGAAGCTGAACTCGTCGTCGTCCTCCTCCACCAGCAGACCCCGCTCCACCAGGGCCCGGAGGTGGGCGATGAGCTCGTCCTCGGTGGTGCGGGTGAGGACAGCGAGAACGTCGAACGGGGCCCGTGGCCCCAGCACGGCGGCCGCCTCGATGACCCGGCGCTCGTCGGGCGACAGGCCGTCGAGCTGGCGCCGCACGACCTCGGCCAGGGTCCAGGGCAGGGGCTGGTCGGCCAGGGCCTCGGGGGCGACGTCGCCGGCGGCGGCGAGGATCTCCTCCAGGAAGAACGGGTTGCCCCCGGTGCGGCGCCACAGGGCCTCGACCACGCCGGTGGGCAGGGGTCGCCCGTAGACGGCGGCGAGGAAGGCGCCGACCTCGACCCGGGTGAGGCGCTCGAGGTGCACGGTCTGCACCTGGTGGCGGCGCTCGAGGCGCACCAGCATCTCGGCGCCCGGAAGACCACGGGTGAGCTCGTCGGGGCGGTACGTGCCCACCAGCGTCAGGCCGGGCAAAGGGGCGGCCGCCAGGACCTCGAAGGCGGCCACGCTCTCGGCATCGGCCCAGTGCAGGTCCTCGAACACGACGAGGGCGCGCCGGCCCCGGATGCGGCCGAGCACGGCGTCGAGGGCCAGCGTGCGGGGGTCGCCGGCACCTGTGGGGGCGTCGCCGAGGAGGCTGTGCACCACGTCGAGGGGCCGACCGAGCGATCCCGGCTCGGCCTGGCCGGCGAGCACGACGGTGTCGGCCGGGACGGCCGCCAGGAGCTCGCGCAGCAGGCGGCTCTTGCCCACCCCGGCCTCGCCGGCGACGAGGACGACGACCGGCTGACCGGCGGCCTCGCCGTCACCCTCGGCGTCGTCGATGTCATCGCCGGCTCCGGGGCGAGCGGCTTGGACGAGGCCGGCCAGGCGGCCAAGCGGCGCCGCTCGGCCCACCATGACCGGGCTCAGACCACGACGGCCGGCGAGCACCGGGGGAGCGTATCGACCCACCCCGCTCAGGCGGCTGCCTCTTCCCGCCTCGAGGGCGTCCCCGCCGGCGCCCGGCCGCGCCACCGGCGGCGCGGACGGCGAC
>JBIOZN010000249.1:0-11104 GCA_044871175.1 Acidimicrobiales bacterium
ACGAGGCGGCGGTTGGCGGGACGAGGCGGCCGTTGGCGGGACGAGGCGGCGTTGGCGGGACGAGGCGACAGTTGGTCGCTGGCGAGGCGGCCTTGGCGGGACGAGGCGGCCGTTGGCGGGACGAGGCGGCCGTTGGCGGGACGAGGCGGCGTTGGCGGGACGAGGCGGCGTTGGCGGGACGAGGCGGCCTTGGCGGGACGAGGCGGCGGCGACGACGGGTGGACGAGGCCGGGCGCAGCGGCCGAGAGGCCGGGCGCGGCGGCCGAGAGACCGGACGCCTCTAGCGTTCGGCCATGCGATGGCTCGTGCGGCTGGCCGTGCTCGCCGTCGTCGTCTTGGCCGTGCTGATCGTGGGCCAGGTCGTCGTGAAGCCCGCCGTCGAGCGCCAGGTCGCCGACAAGGTGCAGGAGGTCTACGGGCTGGCCGAGCGCCCCGACGTCGACATCCACGGCTTCCCGTTCGTGGTCGACGCCCTGCGGGGCACGCTGGACGGCGCCACCGTGGACGCCGGGCCGGTCACCGTCGAGGGGCTCACGGTCGACGAGGCCCACTTCGAACTCGACGGCATCCACTTCAGCGCCCTCGACATGGTGCTCGATCGCGAAGAGGCACGGGCCGACACCGTCGTCGGGCGGATCGAGGTCGAGGAAACCGCCCTCAACACCTACCTCCTGTCGCGAGGCCTGCAGGTCGACGTCGACCTCACCCCCCAGGGCATCGCCGTCAGCGGGACGGTGACCGTGGGCGACCAGCAGGTGTCGGGCCAGGCGCGGGGCGCCGTGCGGGTCGAGGGCTCGGTGCTGCGGTTCACCGCCACCGAGGTGCAGGCCGAGGGGATCGACCTCGACGACGCCAGCCGTCCCGCCGTCGCCCAACAGCTCACCTTCGACGTGCCCGTGCCCGCCGTCGTGGGCGTCACCGTCACCGGCATCGCCGTGGGCGACGGCCACGCCACCCTCACCGCCGCCGCCCGCAACTACGACCTGATCGGCGGCGCCCGCTGAACCTCGCTTGTGTGACGCTTGTCGTGACCCCCCCAACGCAGGCGTCACCCAAGCGCTACCGGGCGACGAAGTACTTGGCCCGGGGGTGGTGGCAGATGAGGGCCGAGGTCGTCTGCTCGGGCTGGTACTGCCAGCCCGTCTCCTCGCTCACCTCGATGCCGAGCCGGTCGGCCCCGAGCAGCGCCGCCACCGTGGCGTTGTCCTCCAGATCGGGGCACGCCGGGTAGCCCCACGAGTACCGCCCGCCCCGGTACTGCTGGCGGAACAGGCCCTCGGTGGTGGGCCCGTCCTCGGCCACGAAGCCCCACTCCTCCCGGATGCGGCGGTGCCAGAACTCGGCCAGCGCCTCGGCCATCTCCACGCCGAGCCCGTGGAGGAAGAGGTACTCCTGGTACCGGTTGTCGGCGAACAGCTTGGCCGTGGCCTCCGACACCGCCGCCCCCACGGTGACGATGGAGAAGGCGGCGAAGTCCCGTTCGCCGGTGCCGCCCGCCCACGGGCGGAAGAAATCGGCGATGCACAGGTACGGCTCGGCGCTCTGCCTCGGGAAGCGGAAGCGGGCCGCCTCCTCGGTGCGGGACTCGTCGCTGAACACGACGAGGTCGTCACCGTCGCCGTTGGCGCAGAAGTACCCGTACACGACCTGGGGCACGAGCACCCCGCTGGCCTTGGCCTCGCCCAGCATGCGCCGGAGCTGCCCGCGCACCCGGGTCTTGAAAACGGCGTCGTCCTCGCCCGCTTCGGGCCGGTACTGCCACTGGTTGCGGTACAGCGCGGTCTCGTTGACGAAGTGGGCGATGTCGTCGAGGGCGATCCCCTTCACGATCCGGCTGCCCAGGAACGGCGGCGGCGGCACCGGGTTGTCGACCTCGACCACCGGCGACCGCGCCGGGCGCGGCTCGGCGGCCCGTGCCGCCGCCCGCTCCGACGCCCGCGGCGGCAGCACCCGCCCCGTGGGCACCCGCCCGAAGTCGGGGTCGTCCAGTCCGCCGCGCTTCAACTGCATGAGCTTGTCCATCGTGTGCAGGCCCTCGAAGGCGTCCCGCCCGTAGAACACCCGGCCCTCGTAGACCTCGCGGAGGTCCCGCTCGACGTAGCTGCGGGTGAGCGCGGCCCCACCCAGCAGCACGGGCAGGTCGGCCAACCCCTCGACGTTCAGCTCCTCCAGGTTGTCGCGCATGATGAGCGTCGACTTCACCAACAGGCCGCTCATCCCGATGGCGTCGGCGGCCACCTCCCGCGCCTTGGCCACCATGTCGGCGATCGGCACCTTGATGCCGAGGTTGTGCACCTCGTAGCCGTTGTTGGTGAGGATGATGTCGACCAGGTTCTTGCCGATGTCGTGCACGTCGCCCTTGACCGTGGCCAGCACGAGCCGGCCCTTCGACGTCTCGCCCTCCACCCGCTCCATGTGCGGTTCGAGGTGGGCGACGGCGGTCTTCATGGTCTCGGCCGACTGCAGCACGAACGGGAGCTGCATCTGGCCCGACCCGAACAGCTCGCCCACTTCCCGCATGCCGTCGAGCAGGACGTCGTTGACGATCTCCAACGCGCTGCGCCCGCCGGCCAACCCCTCGTCGAGATCGAGCGTGAGCCCGTCCCGGTCGCCGTCGACGATCCGCTGCCGCAACCGCTGCTCGACCGGCCAACCACTGCGGTCCTCCTTCACCGCCTTCACCGACTGCACGCCGGAGAAGACCTCCAGCAGGCGGGCCAACGGGTCGTACCCCGGGCGCCGCCGGTCGTGGATCAGGTCGAGGCACACTTCGAGCTGCTCGGCCGGGATGCGGTTGAGGGGCATGATGCGCCCGGCGTGCACGATGGCCGAATCGAGCCCGGCGACCACGCATTCGTGCAGGAACACGCTGTTCAGCACGTGGCGGGCCGCGGGCGACAGGCCGAAGCTGACATTGGACACTCCGAGCACCGTGGCCACACCGGGCAGCTCGGCTTTGATCCGCCGGATGGCCTCGATGGTGGCCATGGCGTCGCCCCGAAGGTCGTCGTCGCCGGTGGACAGCGGGAAGGTGAGGGCGTCGAAGATGAGGTCGCTGGGCGCGAGCCCGTACCGGCCAACCGCCAACTCATGGATGCGGCGGGCGATGGAGACCTTCCACTCGACGTCGCGCGCCTGGCCCCGCTCGTCGATCAGCAGGCAGATGACGGCCGCCCCGTACGTCTGGGCCAGCTGCATGACCCGGTCGAAGCGGCTGCCCGGCCCCTCGCCGTCTTCCAGGTTGGCCGAATTGAGGAGCGCCCGCCCGCCGATGTGCACGAGGGCGGCCTCCATCACCGGCGACTCGGTGGAGTCGATGACGAGGGGCACGCTGGCCGAGGTGGCGAAGCGCCGGGCGATCTCGTCCATGTCGACGGCGCCGTCGCGCCCGACGTAGTCGACGCACACGTCGAGCACGTGGGCGCCCTCCCGGATCTGGTCGGCGGCCATGCGGGTGCAGGTCTCCCAGTCGCCGGCGAGCATCGCGTCCCGGAACGCCTTGGACCCGTTGGCGTTGGTGCGCTCGCCGATGATGAGGAACGAGCTCTCCTGGCGGAACGGCACCGCCGAGTAGAGCGACGCGGCCGCCGGTTCGGCCACCGGATGCCGCGGCCCGGGCGTGAGGTCACGCACCGCCCGCACCACGGCCTCCAAGTGCGACGGTGTCGTGCCACAGCAGCCGCCCACCACCTGCACGCCCAGCTCGGTGACGAAGCGGGCGTGGAACTCGGCCAGCTCGGCGGGCGTGAGGTCGTAGTGCATCCGCCCGTCGACCAGGCTGGGCAGCCCGGCGTTGGGCAGCACGCTGATGGGCGGCGGCGAGGTGGTGGACAGGGCCCGCAGGTGCTCGGTCATCTCCCGCGGCCCGGTGGCGCAGTTCAACCCCAGCACGTCGGGCCGCATGGCCAGCAGCGACGTGATGGCGGCCCCGATCTCGCTGCCCACCAGCATCCGCCCGGTGGTCTCCATGGTGACCTGCACCTGCAGCGGCACCTCGCGCCCGGCGGCCGCCATCGCCCGCCGGCACGCCACCATCGCCGCCTTGGCCTGCAACAGGTCGTAACAGGTCTCGATGACGAACAGGTCGATGCCGCCCTCCAGCAGGCCGGCCGCCTGCACCTCGTAGGCGTCGCGCAGCTCGGCAAAGGCGATGTGGCCGAGCGAGGGCAGCTTGGTTCCCGGCCCGATCGAGCCGGCGACGTAGCGCGTGCGCCCGTCGGCCGACCAGCCGTCGGCCACCTCGCGACCGATGCGGGCCGCGGCCACGTTGATGGTGTGGGCCCGGTCGGCGATGCCGTACTCGGCCAGCACCGGGCCGAAGGCGCCGAACGTCGCCGTCTCGACCACGTCGACGCCGACGGTGAAGAAATCGTCGTGCATGCCGGCGATGACGTCGGGCCGGCTGAGGGGCAGCATCTCGTTGCACCCCTCGAGGTCGGGCCCGCCGAAGTCGTCGGCGGCCAGGTCGAGACCCTGGACATAGGTGCCGAAGGCGCCGTCGAAGATCACGACGCGCTCGCGCACGGCCTCCAGGTAGGGCTGACGGGCCATAGCCGGCGAAGGCTACCGGTAGCGTTCGCTCGGCATGCCTCGAGATCGCATCTACACCCGCACGGGCGACGACGGCACGACGGGGTTGTTCTACGGCGGTCGGGTGGGCAAGGACACTGTGCTGCCCGAGGCCTACGGCACGGTCGACGAGGCCCAGGCCGCTCTCGGCCTGGCCCGGGCCGAGGCGCGGGCCGAGGGCGACGACGAGCTGGACGACGTCCTCACCGGG
The DNA here is from genome assembly GCA_044871175.1 of Acidimicrobiales bacterium. Lineage (GTDB taxonomy): Bacteria > Actinomycetota > Acidimicrobiia > Acidimicrobiales > Ilumatobacteraceae > JBIOZN01. Next base: position 4,781 of record JBIOZN010000249.1, read on the forward strand.
CTCGAACGCGACCTCTACGTGCTGATGGCCGAGCTGGCCACATTGCCCGCCAACCGCGGCAAGCTGACACCGGGCACCACCGCCGTCACCCCCGGCATGGTGAACCGGCTCGAGGGGCTGATCGACGAGCACACCGCCCGGTTCGAGCCGCCCACCGAGTTCGTGGTGCCCGGCCAGACCCGGGTGGCCGCCCTGCTCGACCTGGCCCGCACGGTGGTACGCCGGGCCGAGCGGGCGGCGGTCGGCGCCGACGCCCCCTCCCTCGCCGTCACCTACCTCAACCGGCTGTCGGACCTGGTGTGGACCCTGGCCCGGGCCCACGAGGGCGCATCGCTCATCACCCGCTCGCTGCTCGTCGAGGACCAGTAACACCGATGGCTGCACCCATCACCTTCACCGTCGCCCGATCCGCCCCACGCGAGGTTGCCGCCCTCGCCGTGCCCGTCACCACCGACGGACCGGTGCCGCGGGTGCTGGGCACCACCCGGGCGCTGCTCGCGACGCTGGGCTTCACCGGCGAGCTCGGCCAGGCGCTCGTCCTTCCGGGCACGAACGGCACGTTGCACGTGGCGACCGGCCTCGGGACCCGGGCCGCCGTCAGCGCCGCCGCCCTCCGTGTCGCGGCCGCCAGTGCCGCCCGCGCCCTCAAGCACCCGCGCACCCTCGCCCTCAGCCTGCCCGACGGTGCCGGTCTCGACCCCACCGAGGCGGGCCAGGCGGTCGCCGAGGGCATCACGCTGGCCATCTACCGGTACAGCGTGCTCAAGACCGAACCCGACGGCGACCGTCTCGAAGCGGTGACCGTGGTGGCCGACGGCTCCCGCGCCGGCGCGGTGCGCGCCGGCGTGGAGCGGGGGGCCGCCGTCGCCGCCGCCGTCACCCTGGCGAGGGACCTGGCCAACTCGCCCCCGGCCTACCTCACCGCCCGGCAACTGGCCGACGTGGCCGTGAGCGTGGCGGCGCGCACCGGTCTGGCCGTCGATGTGCACGACGAACACGACCTGGCCGAGCTCGGCTGCGGCGGGCTGCTTGGCGTCAACCAGGGTTCGGTCGAGCCGCCCCGGCTGGTGTCGTTGACCTATGACCCGCCTGACCCGGTCGGCACCGTCGCCCTCGTGGGCAAGGGCATCACGTACGACTCGGGCGGCCTGTCGCTCAAGCCGTCCGACGCCATGCACGCCGCCATGAAGATGGACATGACCGGCGCCGCCGTCGTGCTGGCCACGATGTCGGTGCTGGGCGCCCTCGGCTGCCGGGTGCGCGTGCGGGGCTTCCTGTGCTGCACCGACAACATGCCGTCGGGCTCGGCCATGAAGCTGGGCGACGTCCTCACCATGCGCGACGGCACCACCGTCGAGATCCACAACACCGACGCCGAGGGGCGCCTGGTGCTGGCCGACGGCCTCTCCCTGGCGGTCGAGGAGCAACCCGACGCCATCGTCGACATCGCCACCCTCACCGGCGGCGTGCTGCGCGCCCTCGGCCCGCGCCTGGCCGGTTTGATGGGCAACGACGACGGCTGGCTGACTCAGGTCGAGACCGCGGCCGAGCGGGCCGACGAGCCCGTGTGGCCCCTGCCGCTGCCCGTCGCCTACCGCAAGCAGCTCGACTCGAACGTGGCCGACCTGAAGAACGTGGGGGCAGCGGAGGGCGGCAGCCTCATCGCCGGGTTGTTCCTGCAGCACTTCGTCGGCGAGATCCCCTGGGCCCATCTCGACATCGCCAGCACCATGAAGGTGGACAACGACGAGGGGTGGCTCACCAAGGGGGCGTCCGCCTTCGGCCTGCGCCTGCTGGTCGAGCTCCTCACGCGCTACCAGCCGGTGGCGGCCAAGGCGGGAGGGGCCCGTGGCCATTGACGCCGCGCTGGCCGCCGACATCGAGCGGGTCCGGCCCTGGATCGCCGGCGCCCAGCGCATCGTGGTGCTCACCGGCGCCGGCATCTCCACCGACTCGGGCATCCCCGACTTCCGGGGCCCCCAGGGCGTGTGGACCAAGAATCCGGCCGCCGAGAAGACGGCCACGTTGCAGAACTACCTGGCCGACCCCGACGTGCGCCGCCAGGCGTGGCAGAACCGGCTGCACTCGCCGGCCTGGGCGGCGCGGCCCAACCCGGGGCATCAGGCGCTGGTCCAGCTCGAGCGCCGGGGCCAGCTGCTGGCCGTCATCACCCAGAACATCGACGAGCTCCACCAGCGCGCCGGCACCCACCCCGACCTCGTCATCGAGGTGCACGGCACCATGCACCGGGTGATGTGCTGGGGCTGCGGGTGGGAGGGCGAGATGCAGCCGGTGCTCGACCGGGTGCGCGCCGGCGAGGACGACCCCGCGTGCCACGACTGCGGCGGCATCCTCAAGTCGGCCACCATCTCCTTCGGGCAACCGCTGGTGCCCGAGGTGATCGACCGGGCCATCGACACGGCGGCGGCGGCCGACGTCCTGCTGGCCGTCGGCAGCACGCTGTCGGTCTACCCGGCGGCCAACGCCGTGCCGAGGGCCAAGTACGCCGGTGCCCGGGTCGTCATCGTCAACGCCGAGCCCACCCAGTTCGACAGCCTGGCCGACGCCGTCCTGCGCGGCCCGATCAGCGAGATCCTGGCCGCCCTCGTCGCCCCGTCCTGAGTGTTTGCACCCTCAGCGCCCACTGTGGGCCAAAACGGTGCAAACCCATTCAGTCGGCCACGGTGAGATCGCGCACGCCGGACAGCATGGCGACGGCGACGCTCTCGTCGACGGGAGTGGTCGGGTTGCTCACGCCGCCGGCCACGACGAAGCGCCGGCCGGAAGTCGTCTCCACGATCCACGCGGTGGCCAACACCCCGGGCTCCGAGCCACCCTTGAACCCGACGCGCGCCACCGCCGGGTTGGTGGACGGCACGCCCGGGTTGAGCGCCAGGATGGCCCCGGCGTCGGGTGAGCGGTCGAGGGCCACCAGGGCCCGGCAGAGGTCGGCCGGTGCCGCGAACCACTCGACGTCCTCCACGGCCGTGGGCGGGGCGGCCGCCACCGTTTCGAGCGGCGGCAGGGGCGCGCTGGCGACCTCGGTGGCGAGCAGGGTCCGGCGCTCCTCCGGCGAGGCGGCGAGGTAACGCTGCAGCAGGTCGGTGCCCGAGTACTTGATGATCGTGAACTCCCGGGTCGTCAGGAACGGCTCGTTGCGCGCCGGCGCCTGGTGCCCGTAGGCCGCCTGGGCGGCCTCGACCGCGTCCCTGCCGACGGTCACGATGAGGTGGTCGGTGGCCGTGTTGTCGGAGATCGAGATCATGCGAGAAGCGAGCTCCCGCACCGCCAGTTGCGTGCCGGGCGGCTCGTTCTGCGTGATTCCCGAAGGGATGGAGTCGAGCTCGTCGCGGATCACGACGGGCTGGTCCCAGCTGAGGTCGCCCCGTCGGGCGGCGTCGACCACCGCGCCCAGGACATAGAGCTTGAACGCCGAGCCGAGGGGCATGAGCGTGTCGGCGTCGACCGCGACCGACGGTACGCAGGTGTCGTCGACGACCTCGGCGGCCAGCAGGCGCAGCGTCCCCTGCTGCTGCAGCGCCGTGATGGCGGCCTCGACCGTGGCCGGCGGCGGCACGATCGGCTGGAACCAGAGGCCCTGGATGGCGGTGTCGTCTTCGCCGGTGGTGACCAGCATGCTGAGCTGGTCGCCGGCGGGGTTGGTGAGCGGCACGCTGACGCGCCCGGTCCCGACGACGGTGGGCGGGCCGGCCGTCCACGGACCGGCGGCGCGCAGTTGGTCGAGCAGCGCGACGAACTGGTCGTAGGGCACCTGCCCGAGGAACTCGGCCCCCACGCTGCGCTCGTAGGTGCCCTGGTCGGGTGAGGTGCCGGCGACCCATCCGAGGACCCGCTGCGCGGCCGCGGACGCCGCGTCCGGCGTGGCCGGGGGAGAGGTCGTGGCCGCCGTGCTGGCGGCCGGCGGCAGGGTGTCGCCGGCGGTGGCCGAGGAGGCGGGCGTGGAGCGGTCGTCGTCGCCGCACCCTGCGAGGGCGAGGGTGGCGGCCACGACGACGGCGCCCACGACCGGCGCGCTTCGCCACCGAGCCCGCATGCCGTCAGGCTCGCGCCTGGGCACGGGCCTCACCAGGGCAGAGAGTCCTACCCTTGGCGTGAGGAAGGGGTGCCGGTGTCGAGGGCCAGCAGGTCGTCGGCGTGGTCCAGGTCCCGCCGCGCCCCTCGTTCGAACGCGACGGCGAAGGTGGCGGCGCCGAGTCGGGCGCGGGTGCACTGCTCGATCTCCTCGACGAAGCGCCGCTGCGTCGCCGAGATGACCCCGCCCCGGCGGGTCCGCACGGCGTGGGCCGCCCCCAGCACCTCGACGGCCGCCTCGGGGTCGGTGGGGGCGAGGGCGCCGGCCAGGCCCTCCAGGGCGCGGGGGATGATGCGTGCCCGGCCGTGGTCGCGGGCGATGCGCAGCGCCCGGCGCTGGCACGCCACCGCCTCCTCGGTGTCGCCGCGAGCGGCGAGGGCCCGGCCGAGGGTGTCCAGCGCCATGACGATGCCGTCGCTCCACCCGAGCCCCTCATGGATGGCCAGGGCCCGGCGGGCCTGATCGAGGGCCGGACCGGCGTCATCGGCGCGCAGGGTGAGCCGGGCCAGCGCCAGGATGATCACCCCCGCGGCCCGGCGGTCGCCCGCCCGCTCGGCCAACCCGAGTGACTCGTGCAGCAGGGCCGAGGCCAACTGGTCGTCGTGCTGGTCGGCGGCGGTGGCCGACCGCCAATACAACGCCACCGCTCGCCCCCAGCCGTCATGGCGATCGGTGGTGATGGCCAGCGCCTGGTCATGGGTGGCGGCGGCCGCGGCCAGATCGCCCCGGCGGCGCTCGGCCATCCCGCGGTACAGCAGGGCGGCGGCGCCCCGCTCGGGCGTGCCCGCCGCTGTCCACAATTCCAGCGCCTGCTCGGCGGCACGCTGGCCCTGCTCCCAGTCGCCCACGGCAAACCCGTGCATGGCGATGCCCTCCAGCAGCCGGGCGCGTGGCTCGTCCTCGAGCCCGGGGGTCTGCAGCGCTCGGTACAGCCAGCGGTGGGCTTCCTCGTTGGCGCCCACCCAGCCCCAGAACCAGGTGAGCGAGCACGCCAGGCGCACGCCCAGCATCGGATCGCCGGCGCCGAAGGCCCATTCGAGGGCGGCCCGCAGGTTGGGCACCTCGGCGTGCAGGCGGGCCAACGCGACGTCCTGGTCGGTGCCCCGCAGCTCATGCTCGCGGGTCTCGCAGAACTCGGCCAGCCATCCCGCCAGGCGCGCCTGGGCGGCGTCCCGCTCGGCCGGATCGTCACCCAGCCGGTCCAGGGCGTAGGCCCGCAGCGAGTCGAGCAACCGGTACGAGTCGTCGCCCGCGGCCACCACCAGCGAGCGGTCGACGACTGCGGTGAGGAGGTCGAGGGGGTCGGTGCCCAGCCCGGCACCGGCCACCGCGTCCGCGGCGTCGAGGCCGAAGCGCCCGGCGAACACACCCAGCCGGGCGAAGAAGCGTTGCTGCTCGGCGTCGAGCAGGTCGTGGCTCCAGTCGATGGCGGCGCGCAGCGAGCGCTGGCGCACCTCGGCGGCCCGTCCCGCCTGGCGCAGCAACGTGAAGCGGTCGTCGAGGCGGGCGAGGATCCGGGCGGGCGAGAGCACGCTGATGCGCGCCGCCGCCAGCTCGATGGCGAGGGGCAGGCCGTCGAGCACCCGGCAGACGGCGGCCACATCGTCGGCGTTGCCCTCGTCCAGCCGGAAGCTGGGGCGCGCCGCCCGGCCCCGCTCACAGAAGAGCCGCACCGCCTCGCTGGTGGCCACCTCGGCGAAGGACGCGCCCTCCGGCGGCAGGCCCAGCGGCGGGACCGGCCAGGCCACCTCGCCGGAGATGCCGAGCGGCTGGCGGCTGGTGGCCAAGATGTCGAGGGCGGGGCAGGCCCGCAGGAGGCGATGGGCGGCGACCGCGCAGGCGTCGACCAGGTGCTCGCAGGTGTCGAGGACGAGCAGCCCCGGCCGGCGCCCGATGGCCACGGCGGCGGCGCCCAGGGGATCGTCGCGGACGTTGGCGCCGACGGCCCGGGCGATCTCGAAGGGCACGACGCGCTCGTCGTTCACCTGGGCCAGCTCGACCAGCCACACCGGGCGCCGCTCGAGGTCGGCGGAGGCGACGGCCAGGGCGACCCGGGTCTTGCCGGCGCCGCCGGGGCCGGTGAGCGTCACCATCCGCTGCTCGGCCAGGCCGGCGCGCACGAGGGCGATCTCGCGGTCGCGTCCCACCAGCCGGGTGGTGGGGGCGGGGAGGGCGGCCCCTCGATCGAGGTCGGGCGGCCCCGGTGCGGCAGCCGGAGCCGCCGCCCGGGA
>JBIOZN010000250.1:0-3557 GCA_044871175.1 Acidimicrobiales bacterium
TGCGGGTCTGGTCGGGTGGGGCGGTGGCGAGGATGGTGTCTAGCTCGGTCAGCCGTTGGCGTACGGCGGTGATGTCGACGGGTTGCGGTTCGGGGCGGGGCAGGATAGGGGTGTGCTGGTGGAGCCAGTGGCGGGTGGTGAGGCTGCGGTCGAGATGCTCGTCCCAGCGGCCGGCCAGTCGGGCGTCGTGGGGGCGGGGCCCGTAGCCGGGGGTGTCGGCGGGCAGGTGTTGGGCGTCGCGCCAGGCGGCCAGCTGGGCGATTTCGTCGTCCCACACTTGGGCGCCGGCCGGGTCGGGGGGCCGGGCCCCGTACCACCAGGTGACCCATGACGGGGGATGGCCGGCGAGGGCGTGGGCGAGCCGTTGGCGGCGCAGGGTGATGGCGGCGGGGATGATGTGAAGGTCGTCGGGGTGTACGCCGCGGGCGTGCAGCTGGGCGTGCCAGTCGGCGGTGTGCTCGTCCACACACTCTTGGGCCAACGCGAAGTAGGCGTTGGCGTCGTCGGTGAGCTCGGCTGGTTCGGGGTGGTCGACCGGGCGGAGATCGGCCCACTCCATCGTTTTGTGGGTGGTGCGCGTGCCGTCGCTGGAGGTGAAGCGCACATAGCAGGTGCCGGTGCGGTCGAACACGGCGATGACGGTGCCGACGTTGTCCCAGTCGGCGGCGTTGACCCGGGTGCCGGAACTGAGAAAGCGCCGGTGCGCTTTGGCCAGTTCCAGCCGGGTGGCCGCCAGCGTGGGGTCGGTGAACCCGGCGGCCACCATATCGTCGGCCGCCCGCCGGCAGGTGACGTGGCGGTCCCACAGCCAGTCGAGCGGCCGCTGGTCGGCCAGGTGGGCGATGTCGGGCAGGAGCCGGTCGGAGGCGAGCGCGAGCTGCCTGGCCCGTGAGTCTTCGACGGCGCGGCGCAGGTCGTGGTCGAGCTCATCGACGTGTTCCACTTCGAGGGGGATGCCGGTGGCGTGCGACCGTTCGACGAGCTCGGCCACGTGGGCGTGGGTGGCGTACACATGGGCGCCGTGACGGGCGCGGGACATGGCCACGTACACGGCTTCGCGGTAGAGGCCGGCGGGCCCGACGAGGAACACCTGGTCGCAGGTGAGTCCTTGGGCTTTGTGCACGGTGGTGGCGTAACCGTGGTCAACCCGCCCGGCGTGCACGTAGCTGGCGGCGACGCGCAGCCGCCGGCCGTTGACCAGCCGGATGTCGAGCGCGTCGTCGGCTCCGATGGCGCAGATGGTGCCGACCATGCCGTTGTCGATCCGGGCTGGTTCGCGCCGGTCCACGTCGAGGTGGCCTTCGATGTGGCCGTTGCCGTTGCGTAGGAGCACGACCCGGTCCCCGACTTGGAAGTCACGGCCGTGCAGGTGCAGCGCGGGGCCGGTGAGCTGGTCGGCGAGCTGGTGGCGGGCGAGCCGGTTGAGGGCGGCGGCTTCGCTGCGGGTGCCCGCCAGGATGATCGCGTTCACGCCGGTTTGGTGGGCGGCCACCCAGGCGTCGACGGCGGCGTGGCGCACCTCGCCGGCGGTGGCGGCCACGGTGACGTGCCCGTGCTCGGAGTAGGCGTGAAACCCGGCCAAGGCATGGCCGTGGCGCAGCTGGTCGAGCGCGTCGTGTTCCCAGGGGGCGGTTTGTCGGCGGTTGATGGTCAGCTCGGCGACGGTGCCGCCGACGGTGTCGACGGCGGCGGCGAACACGCCGCCGGCTTGGATTTCGGGCAGCTGATGGTGGTCGCCGACCAGGATCACTCGGGCCCCGACCTGGCGGGCGCGGGTGAGGACCCGGTGCAGATCGACGGTGCCGGCCATGGCCGCTTCGTCGACGACGACGACATGGCGGGCGTCGAGTTCGTCGGCGACGTGGAGCTGGAAGCGGGGGAAGGTGAACGCCTCGATGCCGGCGCCGTCGGCCAGTTCGCGGGCGGCGCGGGCGGAGGGGGCGACCCCGACCATGCGCAGCCCGCAGCCGTGGTCGAACACCTGGCGGAGGGTGTTGAGGGTGAACGTCTTGCCCGTTCCGGCCCGTCCCACCAGCACGCTGACGGGGCGGCCGAAGTTGGCGATGCGGCGTACCGCCAGCGCCTGATCCGGGCCCAGCCTGGCGGCCCGGGCGATCACCCGCTCGACCGCCAGCGGGGGGACCGGCGGCTGGCGGCCAGGGTCACCCAACATGTCGAGGACCTCGGCTTCGACGTCGAGGAGCCGGCGGCTGGTCCAGCGCTGCTCCCAGCCGGCGAGTTCGTGTTGGGGGTCGCGGGGGGCGGGGATGAGGACCAGTTCGGGTTGGGCCAGCACCCACGCCGTGACCTGTTCCAGGCAGCGGGTGGACACTCCGGCGGGCAGGTAGGAGGCGACGATCTGGGTGATCTGATGGCGGGTGCAGGTGGCGTCGAGGTCGGCCATCCGCTGGCCGATCCAGCCGGCGAACACCTCTGAGCGGACCTGCACTTCCACCGGTTCCCCGGTGGCTCGGTCGGGGATGGTGACGGTCAGTTCGGTGTCGTCGCCGATCGCCGCGCGGGCGCCGAGCAGCGGGTCGATCGCCTCGGCGGTGAACCCGAGCTCGGCGGCTTCGGCGGCCCAGCGTTCCCGCAGCATGGAGGGGTCGACGTCGACTTTGGTGGTGCGGGTCTCCAGCATCGCCTGGGCGGCCGCCGCCGGCCCTTCGACCCCGGCGGCGGCCATGGCGGCGTCGATCTCGGAGCGTCGTTTGGAGAAGATGGTGAGCACGTCGGCGGGAATGCCGGCCACCTCGAACAGCCCCCGTCCCGACGGGCGGCAGGCCACGCCCAGGCGTTGGGTGAGCTCGTGCTGCAAGGCGGTGCGGGATACGGCGCCGGCGGCGTGTTTGGCCCGATACAAGCCTTGGGCGTCCAGGGCCGACCACCGGCCGTCGGGGCCCCGCGACAGGTTGGCCACCAGCACGTGACAGTGCAGATGGGGGTCTCCGGCCCGGCTGGTGCGATGCCGGAAGGCGGCGGCCACGAACCCGGCGCCCCGTAACCGGCGGGTGCCGAACCCGGCCGAATCACCGGTTGCCGTGGCCCGGTTGTTCGACCCGCGGCGCACGAGACACGCCTCTCGTTCCAACCAGGCCAGCGCCTCATCCACCGCGGCGTCGACCGCGGCGACCACTTCGGCGGCCACCAGCGGGTCGCCCAGCCCGTACAACACCGACACCGACTTGGGCGCCGCGAAGGTCAGATCGAAACCGGGCACCCGGCCCTTCCACACCTGCGGCGGACCCCCGTTGGGGGAGCCGCCCGTGCCCGGCTGCAACCCGGCCATCACCGCCCGCAGCGCATCGGGATCAACCGATTCGATCCCCAGGCCGAGCCCGGAAGCGGCCGCGCCCACCCAGCGGCCGGGCATCTCCCCCCGACCCGCGTAGTAGTCCTCCAGGCCGCGGGCGACTTGGGCCAGGTAGTACTCCTCGGCCCCCACTCGCAGCTTCCAGATCGACATCACTGTCGGGGAGATAGACCGCCGCCGACCGAAAACGTTCCGGCCCGTTGCCCGCTTGTAACCCGACCGCAACAGTCGGTGCGGCCGCGTG